>JBIIVW010000372.1:0-2856 GCA_044339205.1 Rhodoferax sp.
CCGGTGGGCGAACAGCACAAAAAGCGTTTTCCAGCTCACCAGCTATCACCGCATCGGTGGCGGCGATGGCCGCACCCGCCGAGCGCAGGGCTGCGTCCCACGTGTGGATGTTCAAGGAGGTATCCGGATCTACCTGGCTGTGGGTGGGACCCCCGGCCTCAATCTCTTCCTTCAGGATATCGCTCAGGCCGCGCAGAGAGGTAACATGCATTCGGCCATGGGCCAGTTCGACGTCAACAAGGGGGGCAATCGGGGCCTCGCGCCGGTCCAGTGCGTTGCCCACGCCTGAGATCAAGAGGCGGTCTTCAATGGCATCAAGACGTTCGGGGCACTCGGGGTGACCCGGGCCCATTTCGTGTTTACGGCAGTCGGGGTGGGTGAAGTATCCGGTCATAGTCACGGTGGTAGCCTGTCTCTTAAATTTTTTGGTAACGTGCTGGTATGGATGCACAAAACAAACTTAAATCGCTGGTCGATCAGCTTAACACGGTGATTGTTGGCAAGTCTGCGCAAACGCAAGACTGTGTCGCCTGCCTGCTGGCTGGGGGGCATTTGCTAATTGAAGACGTGCCCGGTGTGGGGAAAACCACACTGGCCCACGCATTGGCCAAAACCTTTGGTCTGCAGTTCTCACGGGTGCAGTTCACCGCAGATCTGATGCCGAGCGACTTGTCAGGTGTGTCTATTTTCGAGCGAGACAAGGCCGCTTTTGTGTTTCACCCCGGGCCCTTGTTTGCCCAAGTGTTGCTGGCCGATGAAATCAACCGCGCCAGCCCTAAAACGCAAAGTGCACTGCTGGAAGCCATGGAAGAAAAGCAGGTCACGATCGACGGCGAAACGCGGCCCCTGCCCTCGCCATTTTTTGTCATCGCCACGCAAAACCCGAACGACCAACTGGGCACCTACGCCTTGCCAGAGTCACAGCTGGACCGGTTCCTGATGCGGATTTCCCTGGGCTACCCTGACCGCCCCGCCGAGAGAGCGCTGCTGGCAGGTCATGACCGGCGGGACATGGTAGATGCCTTGCCCAGTCTGTTGACTGCGCTTGAACTGGAAGAGCTGCAAAAGAAAGTGTTGGCCGTTCACACCAGCGAGCCCCTGCTGGACTATGTACAGGACCTGATTGCCGCCACGCGCTCGGGCGAATGGTTTTTGATGGGATTGAGTCCTCGAGCCGGTATCGCGGTGGTGCGAGCAGCCAAGGCGCAAGCCTTGTTGAGTGGCCGAGACTATTTGGCCCCGGATGACATCCAGGCCATACTGCCCCAGACCGTGGCGCACCGGTTGATTCCCGTGGGCGATGCCGGGCGGGGATCAGTCGAGCAAGTGCGGGCGATGATTGATGCGGTGCCGCTGCCTTGAACTCGGCTACCCTGCCCGCCGAGCCCGTTGCCAACCGGATGGTGTGGTTCCGGCCCCTCATCTATGCACGCACCCGTTTCAGGCGCTGGTTTGAGGCCCGCCTGCCCCGGCAGGACACAACCACACTGACCCAGCGCAACGTCTACATCCTGCCCACCCGTCCCGGTTTGATGCTGGGAGCGACCTTGTTGGTGCTGCTGATTGCCTCCATCAACTACCAACTCAACCTGGGCTACCTGCTGACGTTTTTGCTGGCGGGCAGCACGCTGGTGGGCATGCATGTGGGGCACGGCACCCTGCGGGGCCTCACTATGAGTTTGTTAACACCTAAACCAATATTTATGCTGGCTACAGCCAGTATTGGCATAAAAATTAGCAATCCAGGGCGCAGCCAGCGCTATGGCATCGGCCTGTCGGTTTTGGGTGCCGATCACTGGACCTGGGCCGACGTACCCGCGCAAGGCAGCACCACGCTGACCCTGGGATTCAAGCCCCCCGGGCGTGGCCTGCACCTTGTACCCACGCTGACAGCCGAAACCCGTTTTCCTTTGGGCACGTTCAGGGTCTGGACGGTGTGGCGACCCGCCGCGCAGGTGCTAGTCTACCCATCCCCTGAAAAGTCGGCACCGCCTCTGCCGGCAGGAGAACCACGCGCCGGGGGTGTAGGCCTCTCCCACGCCTCGAACAGCGGGGAATTTGATGGGGTGCGGGCCTATCGCCGGGGTGACCCGCTCAAACTCATTGTCTGGAAGAAAGCTGCCGGCAAGGACGAACTGGTGAGCCGCGATGCGGCGGACGTCCAGCGCCATGAGTTGTGGCTGAGCCGCGCGCACACCGGCACGTCTCACCCCGAGCAACAGCTGTCGCGCCTGTGCGCCTGGGTGCTGTTGGCAGACCAGCGAGGGCTGGACTACGGCCTGCGCTTGAGCGGTATCGAGATCAAGCCCGGCCACGGCGAGGCCCACAAACTGCGCTGCCTGGAAGCGCTGGCCTTGTGCTGAAGCAACTTGCCCACCTGCCCCGGGACAGCCGCGATACGCTGTTCATGCTGGCTGTCATGACCTGGGTCGTGATGCCGCAAGTGGCCCACCTGCCGTTGTGGTGCAGTCTGCTGGGCGCCAGCGTCTTGATGTGGCGCGGCTGGTTGGCCATCACGCTGCGCCCCCTTCCACCGCGCTGGGCGCTAATGATTCTGGTGGTGTTGACAGTGGCAGCCACGCTGTTCACCCACAAAACGTTGCTGGGGCGGGATGCGGGCATCACCCTGATTGTGGTGCTGCTGGCCATGAAGACGCTGGAACTGCGGGCCCGGAGGGATGCCTTCGTGGTGTTCTTCCTCAGCTTCTTTTTGATGCTGACCAACTTCTTTTTTTCCCAGTCGCTGCTGACCGCAGTTGCCATGCTGATCGCGTTGCTGGGTCTGCTCACAGCCTTGGTCAATGCCCACATGCCGGTGGGGCGACCGCCCCTGCTGCTGGCGGCGCGCACGGCCGG
>JBIIVW010000122.1:0-10064 GCA_044339205.1 Rhodoferax sp.
GAACCAGGCACCGATGCCCGCAGCCGCACCGTGACGATCACGACCGAGGGCCGCGCTAAACGCGAAGAAGCTCGCCACCGCTGGAAGGCGGCGCAAGACAGCCTCAATGCCCTGCTGGGCAGCGAACGCGTGATGGCCCTGCATGCCCTCATCAATGACACGCTGGCGTTGTTGTCCCCCCTCCCAACCGACGCGGGATCTGATGAAAAGTAAACCCCCGCCTGCCCCGACCACAGCCCCCGCACTGGCCAATGCCAGCGCTGCGCCCTTGGGGCCAGTCATCGACCCGACTGCGCCGCTGGTATTTGTCATCAATGCAGCCTCGGGTCGCAACGATCCGGACATCACGCGCCAGGTGATCGAAGCTGCGCTCAAGGCAGCAGGACGCAGCGGTGAATTGCTGTTTGCCCTGCCGCAGGATCTGCCCGGCGTCGCCCGCAAGGCGGCCTCAACCGCGATGCAGCGGCACACCGCTCTGGTGGCAGTCGGTGGCGACGGCACCATCAATGCAGTGGCGCAAGCCGCGCACGCGCAAGGCTGCGCCATGGGCGTGCTGGCGCAGGGCACCTTCAATTACTTTGCTCGCACCCACGGCCTGGCCACCGAGCCCGTTGACGCGCTCAAGGAGTTGCTGCAATCCACACCGCTACCGGTGCAAGTCGGGCTGATCAACGAGCGCGTGTTTCTGGTTAACACAAGCCTGGGCCTGTATCCGGAACTGCTGGAGGATCGGGAGGCTTACAAGGCGCGCTTCGGGCGCAGCCGGCTTGTGGCTTTTGGGGCGGCGCTGGTGACCCTGCTGGGTCCGCACAGGCTGCTGCGCCTGCGCATTGAGCGCGGTACCGGGACCCGTGATGTGACCACGCCAACGCTGTTTGTCGGCAATAACCGGCTGCAACTTGAGCAGGTTGGTCTGGCGCAGGCGCCGGCGCTCGATCAGGGCCGCATTGCCGCCGTGATGCTGCGCCCGCTGGGCAGGTTGGCGATGCTGGGGCTCATCCTGCGGGGCTCAATGGGCACCTTGGGCGAGGCCGACACGGTGGAGAGTTTCAAATTCCGGCACATGGTCGTCAAACCCCGGCTGGCCTGGATCCGGCAGCGTGTCAAGGTCGCGATCGACGGCGAGGTGAGCTGGATGCGCTCGCCGCTCGAATTCCAGGTCTCTCCCCGGCCGCTGTACCTGATGAAGCCAACCCTTAAGGTGAGCAAGAACGACTCTGGCTCGGGCCCTGCCTGAGCGTTCTGCTGCATATCTCCGACCCCCATTTCGGCACCGAGCAGGCGCCCGTGATGGCAGCGCTGCTGGCCTTGTCACATCAGCAGCGCCCCGACCTGCTGGTGCTCTCCGGCGACATTACCCAGCGGGCTCGCGCCGACCAGTTCCGCGAGGCGCGCGCGTTCGTGGACGAAATCGGCGTGCCGCTGCTGGCAATTCCGGGTAACCATGACATCCCCCTCCTCAACCTCGGCGAACGTGTCTTGCAACCCTACGCGCGGTTTAGCGCCGCCTTTGGCCAGGACCTTGCACCCGAGCATGAGTCGCCCGATCTGCTGGTACTGGGCGTGAACACCACACGCTGGTATCGGCACAAGAACGGCGAGGTGTCGCCAGAACAGATTGAACGGGTAGCGCGTCGGCTGGCCAAGGCAAGCCCCCGACAGCTGCGCGTGGTGGTGGTGCACCAGCCGGTGGCTGTTACGCGCACCGAAGAAGCGCACAACCTGCTGCGTGGCAGGCACAACGCGCTGCAACACTGGGCTGGTGCTGGCGCCGATCTTGTGCTGGGCGGCCATATCCACCTGCCTTACGTGCTGGCGCTTGCTGGCTTGGTGCGCCCGATGTGGGCGGTGCAGGCCGGCACAGCATTCTCCAGCCGGGTTCGGGCCGGCGCACCGAACGCGGTCAATGTGCTGCGCTGGCGTGATGCGGCGCCTGACGGACTCTGTTTGATTGAACGCTGGGACCATTCAGACACGGCAGCAGCCTTTGTATGCCGGAGTGTGACTGAGGTACAGCCCGATCGAGCCGTCAATGCCGGCCCTTGAAAACAGATGCGCTGGCCGGAGGTAAAAGAGATAGTCGACGGTCGAGCTCAGCTACCGAGAAATTCACCAATGGGTTTAAGGTCTTCAACCCGGTCGCAAATGGCTTTGATAACCATCAAAATTGGAACTCCGAGCAACAAGCCCCAGGCGCCCCATAGCCATCCCCACGCCAGCACGCCAACAAAGATGGCGACAGGATTCATTTTGCTGGCACGGCTGGTGAGCCACGGCATCAATAAAAAGCCCTCAATACTGTTGATCACCAGTGAGATACCAGCCACCAGGAACGCCATCTCCAGTGAGCCGAACTGCAGGAAACCCACCATGGCTGAACCGGCCGTGATGATCACATTACCAAGGTAGGGAACCAGATTGAGAACCCCGGCGGCAATTCCCCAAACCGCAGCCTGCTCTAGACCAATCGCCAGGAAGCACAACCAGGTCGCTATACCTACCACACCGCTGGTGAAAATTTGCACCAGCAAATAGCGCTGAATCTGGTCGTGAATCTCGTTGAGCGCCTGAAGCGTGACTTTTTTGCGACTCAACGTCGGCCCGGCAAGCTTCATCAGCTTGCGACGGAAAGTATCTCCGGATGCCATCAGAAAGAAAGTAATCAGCGCCACCACCCCGACTTGGCCCAGCATGGCCAGCAGCCCCATCGTCCCGGTCCACAAATAGTCTCTTACAGCAAACCTTGGTTTTTCAATCTGCACCCGCTGTACGCCGCGGTCAACCGGCGCAGCCCGACTCGAGTCTTCAGCGGCCTGCTCAAGCTGACTCGCGGCCTTCTGCATGGTCGTCAGTGTGTTGTCCTGCTTGCCCTGCATTGCGCGAATGGACTGGCGCAGCTTTTGTGTCGCCATGGGCAAAGACTCGACCAGCTTGCCCGCATCGTCGCTGAGTGAATAAACGGTGGCACCGGCACCAGACACAATACCCAGCACCAGGACAGCTGCGCTCAATGCACGGGGGATCCGGCGGCGGGCCAACCAATCCACCACGGGTGAAAGTCCATAGCTGAACAACAGCCCGACCATCACGGGAATGAATACCGCGCTGGCCCAGTGCAGCATGAACACAGTGGCCAGCGTGGCAAGGACTGCGAGCGAAACGCTGCGCACATCGACGGGCATGTGCAGAGGCGCACGAGATACCTCAGCTGTCGTCGGCTCGACACCGGCATCGCCTGATGGCGTTGAGGTTGATTGCATAGTGGGTGAACCCGGTTTGGAGTAGTCTCACTGATTTTCACGGCACCGTCGAGTTCAGGGCTCACCCCCGCTAGGGAAGCCCTTATTCAACTCACAGAAAAAACCATGGCCTATCCAAACACCAACAACACACTAACTGCCATGCAGCGCTTACGCGCGCGCCTGAACGGCGACGCCTCGCTGGTCGCTGCGTTGTTGTCCGGGCTGCTGGCCTTGTTGCTGCTGCTCGCCTTTGTGACGGGCGGCGCCGAAGTCATGGAAGGCGGCACGCGCAGCTTTGATGTCTACCTGCTGCATGGCGCGCAATCGCTACGGGCCAGCCAACCCTGGCTGGCCGCTGTCATGCGCGACTTGAGTGCGCTCGGCAGCACCCCCGTAATCACGTTGTTCACGGTGATCACCGTCGGCTACCTGGGGTTGGTATCGGCCACTGGCAAAGCGCTGCTGGTCGCCACGTCCGTCACCACGGGCGCCGTCTTGGTGCAGTTTCTCAAGGCCGGCTTCGAACGCGTTCGCCCGGATATCGATTTTGCCGACCTGGTCGCGACAGGCCTGAGCTTTCCGAGCGGCCACACCAGCATGTCCGCCATCGTCTTTCTCACACTGGGTGCACTGATCGCGAGCACGCGCAGCCGGGTACCTGAGCGCCTCTACATCCTGGCAGCTGCCGCCCTGCTGGCCTTTTTAGTAGGCATCAGCCGTGTCATGCTGGGCGTGCACTGGGCAACCGATGTTCTGGGAGGCTGGGCCTTTGGCACGGCTTGGGCCGTGACTTGGCTGCTCCTGGCCCGCTTCCTGCGCAAGGATCAGCGCGCCTGATGGTGGTGAGCGCGGGGCTAACTAGCTTTGTGGAGTTCAGGCCATGCCGAGGGAAAAGTCGCTCCTGCGAATGATTTTGAACTCAAGCGGCCATGCCGGCGATCAGTGTTAGCGGACGGAAAGAATTTTTTCACTTCAGACGCTAACAGGCAAGGTGAAATACATCCGCGTACCCCGGCCTGGGCTACTCTCCGCCCGGATATTGCCGCCGTGAGCCTCCACGATGCACCGCGAAATATACAGGCCCAGGCCCAGTCCACGCCGGTCGTTCTTGCCAACCTGCCAGAAGCGCTCGAAGACCGCCTCCAACATCGCGGGCGGGATGCCTTCACCCGTGTCTTCTACGCAAAACTCAAGTGCCGCACCTGAGCGTGCCCAGTGCACGCTGATACGGCCACCCTTGGGCGTGAACTTGATCGCATTGGAGATCAGGTTGGCGAGCACCTGCAGTATTCGGTCGTGATCGAATTCAGCCAGACACGGTTCCTGGCTGCCCTGCACAGCAAGGGACACACCCCGTGCCGATGCCGTGATCTGGAGAGCCTCCACAGCCTCAACCGCCAGTGAGGCAACGTCGTCCGCAACCGTTTGCATGGCGAGTTTGCCTGCATCGATGCTGGCGACGTCAACCAAGTCGCCAATCAGGCGGTTCATGCGCGCGCCGTAGCGCTCGATGCGCGTGGTTTCGAGCAACAACTGCTCGTGATCACTGTGCTTCCCGAGTTTTTGGGCAAGGAACTGTGAACTCATCACGATGCCGTTCAGGAGGTCCCGCAGATCGTGGGAGACCATGCTGAGAAAATCGTCTCTGGTGGCGAGCGCGTCGTCGGAGCGGGCGCGCTCGGTGAGCAAATATTGATCGGTCGCATCGCGCTCCAGAGGCAAAAGCCGAGTCAGCATGCGAGAGCTCGCGTCGCGCTCGCGCCGCACGGTCTTATCTGCTGCAGCCCGCTCATCATGCAAGGTGGCGTCTTCGGCCTCCCGATCCTCCGTAATCGTGCTTTGAATGTCGAGCGGTGCGGTAGCATCCGCCTTTTCGCGGGCCGCGACCAGCACAGCGTCGGCGTTTTCACGGGCATGCTCAACGACTGCTTCAGCGTGCTTTTCCGTGGCTTTGCGACTGGCAATCATCTCCCGGTCCGCTTTGTCGCGTTCCTCCCGCAGGCTGGCGTCGGTCAGGTCGCGCTCGGGCGATTCCTGTGGCTCAAAAGTGGGCATCTTGGAACGTTTCTCTCGTTTGCATTGTTGGAAAAAACGGAATCCGGTTCCATTTCTGAGGACGATTCAGTATAAGACGGCCCGCGGCACATCAGCACCCGGCGTCAAGATCTGTCTTTCCCCGTGCCGGTAATTCGCTTATTGCCAAGAGTCGCCGACGACGGCAGTCTAAAAAATTTTGCATAAGACTGTTTTTACGCATAAAACTAATCTTATGCATAAAATTCCAAAAAAGTCCTCCATGCTGGCCACAAAGAGTTCAGGCATGACGCTGGCAGAGCTGGCCTTTTTTAGCTTGCGCCAAGATGTGTTGAATGGCAACTTCGACCCTGACCACAAGCTCAAAGTGGACGAACTGCAGCACAGCTACGGCGTGTCCAGCAGCCCACTGCGCGAGGCGCTGAACCGTTTGGCCCAGGAAGGTCTGGTCAAGGCAGATGGACGCCGGGGCTTTCGCGTGCCGCAGCTCAGTGCAGCGGACATGCAGGACATTACCGGCATGCGCTTGCTCCTGGATCTGCAGGCTCTTCGCGAAGCTATTGCAGTCGGTGACGACGCTTGGGAGGCGGCCATCGTCGCAAGCTTCCACCGTCTTGAAAAAATCGAGCAGCGCTTTGGGGACGGCCCCACCGTGCTGGACGATGAATGGACCGCCCTGCACCGCGATTTTCACCAGACGCTGATCGCTGCCTGCCCTTCAGAGCGAAACCTGACTTGGAGCGCAAGTCTGTTCGACCAGGCGGAACGCTACCGCCGCTTTTCTGCCCACCACCGGCAAACCCCGCATAACAAACACCTTGACCACAAGCGTTTGATGGAGGCGGTACTGCACCGCGATGCAGACACCGCCTGCGTGCTGGTGGCCGAGCACATGCGCAGCACGCAACGCAATGTCGAAGCCACACTCCTGCGCCTCGGATCAACACCAACCACCCCGGGCGCGTGACTGCACGCAGACCCAGGCTTTCTTAAAAGAGGAGACAAACCGTGACGACCGCATCCCTACCCATCGCCTGCGTCAGCCGCCCGACGCCACGACATTTCGGCATCTACGTGACCGAACTGCAGCGCATGGTCGACTTCTACACCCAGGTGTTTGACCTCACCATCACCGACAGGGGCGTCGGTAAGCGCTTCAAGAGTGAGTTGGTATTCACCAGCGCGACGCCCGATCAGCACCACCAGTTGGTACTGGCCTCAGGACGCCCGGCAGAGGCCACCTTCAGCACGGTCATGCAAATATCTTTCATGGTGCCCTCCATACAAAACCTGCGGGAGATTCGTCAAAAGTCTCTGGATCGAGGCGCTTCAGGGATGAGGGAGCTGAACCACGGTAATGCGCTGTCCATTTACTTCGAAGACCCTGAAGGTAACACGGTGGAGGTGTACCTGGACACGCCGTTTTACATCGCCCAACCGCACAGTGATCCGCTGGACCTGAGCCTGAGCGACGAGACCATCATGGAACGTACCGAAGCCGCCTGCCGCGCGGACCCCACCTTCATGCCTCTGGCTGAATGGCAAGCCCGCTTTGTCGCGATGGCTCCTGCCGCAGCAAAAGCCATGACCAGCAACTGATCTTCATGCCCCTCTATTCCCCTACCCATTAATCACTCATTTTTAGGAGACACCATGAAATTACTTTCCTTCATCCACCAAGGCCGTGAAACCTGGGGCGCTGTC
The DNA here is from genome assembly GCA_044339205.1 of Rhodoferax sp. GTDB lineage: Bacteria > Pseudomonadota > Gammaproteobacteria > Burkholderiales > Burkholderiaceae_C > Rhodoferax. The sequence continues at coordinate 6,981 of JBIIVW010000122.1, forward strand.
GTCGGTGATGGCGTTATCGACATGCAACGCGTCTTTCCGCAGTACCCCACACTCTTGGACTACATTGCCAGCGAGTCCTACCTGCAAGCCGCCGAGCACGTCAAAGGCCTCAGCGTGGATGCCAAACTGGCCGATATCACCTACCTGCCGGTGATCCCACGCCCGGAAAAAATTGTCTGCGCCGTGCGCAATTACATGGACTACCACAATGAGGTCATCGCCGGTGGTGTTCAGCGCGAACTGTCTGAGTTCCCGCCCATCTTCCTGCGTGTCTGGCGCTCGCAAACCGCCCATCTGGGGCCTATCGTCAACCCCAAAGTGTCTGACTCACTGGACTGGGAAGCCGAACTCGCCGTCATCATCGGCCGACAGGGCCGCAACATCGCCGAGGCAGATGCCTACGCCCATGTGGCCGGCTACTCCTGCTACAACGACGCCAGCGTGCGCGAATGGCAGTTTCATGCCAAGCAGATCGCTTCCGGCAAAAACTTCGAATCCACCGGCTCCTTTGGCCCCTGGATGGTGACCGCTGACGAGATCGCCCCAGGTCGCCAGCTCACGCTGCAAACCCGCCTCAATGGCGAGGTACTGCAAGACGGGCATACCGGCAACATGATTTTCAGCATCCCCAAACTGATTGCCTACGCCTCCACCATCTTCACATTGGTTCCTGGCGATGTGATCATTACCGGCACACCGGCGGGCGTGGGTGTGTTCCGCAAACCGCCCCGTTTCATGAAAGCCGGTGACGTGGTGGAAGTTGAGCTGGAAGCCATCGGCACACTGAGAAACACAGTCGTTGCCGGCGACTGACGCACGCATACAGCGTAATCCCCGGCATACCCTAATTACTACAAAGGAGACAAAGCATGAACCGCAGACTTTTCTGCGCGGCTGGTGCCGCGCTGTGCGTGCCTTGGCTTGCACATGCTCAAAGTTACCCCGACCGCGCTATCAAAATCATGCAAGGTTTCGCAGCGGGTGGCAATTCAGATACCATCGCTCGCCTGATCGGCATCGAAATCGGCAAGGCCCTGAACCAGCCCGTGGTGGTCGAAGCTCAGGCCGGCGCAGGTGGCACGATCGCCTCCGGCACCGTGAGCCGGGCTAAACCCGACGGCTACACCTTGCTGCTGGCAACCGGTGGCCATGCGGTGGCAGGTGCGCTTTACAACACGCTGCCTTACCAGACGGTCAACAGCTTCGAGATGGTGTCCACCATCACTTGCTTCCCCTTCCTGATCGTGACCGGCACGGATTCAAAATACCGGACCCTGCAGGACTTGCTTGTGGCGGCAAAGGCCAATCCGGGGGGTATCGGTTATGGCTCGGCGGGCATTGGCTCAACCCATCATCTGGCCGGCGAACTGCTGTCCAAAATGGCCGGGGTGGATTTACTTCATGTGCCTTATCGGGGCGATGAGCCTCGATCACATCACCGCCGTATTGGCAGGTGATATTCCCTTTGTAATTGCCCATGCCACTGCAGTGCTCGCAAACATCAAGGCGGGCAAACTGCGTGCGCTGGCCACCAGCGGTAGCCAGCGGTGGCCAGGCCTGCCTGAACTACCCACCGTGTCAGAGCAAGGTGTGGCCGGTTATGACGTGCGCTCCTGGGCCGGGCTGATGGCACCCGCGGGGACGCCGCGTGCCGTCATCGACAAACTCAACGCCGAAACCCTGAAAGCACTGAAGCTACCGCATGTGAGAGCCCGCCTGGAAGAAATCGGTGGCGAGGCCCGTAGCAGCACACCCGAAGAAATGAAGGCCATGGTGTCATCAGAGGTCCAGCGCTGGACGCAGGTGATCAACGACGCCAAGATTCCCAAACAATAAATCCACCCTTTCACCAGCCGAGGACCAGCCTATGTCACTGATCGAAATACGCAAGCGCAGCCTGACCATCGAAACCATTCACCACGAGGGCGGACCACCCGTCGCAGTGCCCTTGCGCATGGCAGCGGCCTGTGCGGTGATCCGCAACCCTTATGCTGGTCGCTATGAGCCTGACCTGCTTCCTTTCATGGCCGAACTGCGCAGCTTGGGCACCTTGTTGGCCGAAGAATTGGTCACCACGCTGGGCCGTGACAACGTGGAGACTTACAGCAAGGCCGCCATCGTTGGCGTGGATGGCGAACTGGAACATGGAGCGGTATGGCATGAAGCCGGCGGCTGGGCCATGCGGGCGGTGCTGGGCGAGCCCAAGGCCATTGTGCCCTCCGCCAAAGCGGTGGCCAATGCAGGCTATCGCCTGATGGTGCCCTTGCATCACATCCACGCCTGCTACGTGCGAAGCCATTACAACTCGATGGAAATCGGCATCCAGGATGCACCGCGCCCCAAAGAAATTCTGTTTGCACTGGTCATGGGCACGGGCGGACGCGTGCATGAACGACTGGGCGGGCTGCGCAAAGAGAAAATCGTGGGCGAGGATGGGCAGCGTTGACATGAAAGTCGTCCATTTGCGCCAGACCGGTGGCCCCGAGCTGCTGGAGTACACCGATGTACCCTTGCCCGAGCCGGGCCCGCAAGAGGTTCGGATACGTGCCCATGCCATTGGCGTTGGCAAACCCGATGTGCTGATTCGGCAAGGCAGCTACAAATGGATGCCGCCCTTACCGCGGTGCCGGGTAACGAACTGGCCGGCGTGGTGGAGACAGTAGGCAGCGGTGTTTCGTCGGCTTTGATGGGAAAGCGCATGCTGGTCAGTTCGCGGGAACTGGCACAACGCGGCGGCTGCTATGCGGAGGCGGTTTGCGTGCCAGCGAACGCCGTTTACGCCTTGCCGGATGCCATGTCATTTGATGATGCGGTGTCCATGCCCAATGTGCAACTGGCTGGTGCGCTGTTGTACGAATCAGGGGCTCGCCCGCCCAAATCCATCGTCGTTCATGGCGCTGCGGGCAGCGTGGCAGGTACCCTCATTCAACTGGCCCAGGCCGATGGTCTGCTGGCCATTGGCACCGTGAGCGGTGCTGACAAGTACGACTTTGCACAAGCCTGCGGCGCGCAGCATCTGATCAACCGCGCAACACAAAACGTCCAGGATGCCGTGCTGGCACTGACCAACGGCTGCGGCGTCGA
>JBIIVW010000123.1:0-10061 GCA_044339205.1 Rhodoferax sp.
GTGCTGGCGTCCTGTGTAGCGTGTGGCTGCGCGACACAGGTGGCGAGACTCAAACCAGACCACTAAGCATGTAGATCTGCCCGAACAAGGCTTGCGGACGGGGGTTCAAATCCCCCCAGCTCCACCATACCGCAAAAGCCCAACTCTTATCAGTTGGGCTTTTTTTTACCTAAAAACTCAATGGTGGCGCGCACTTACGCGAATTGCCTCTTGAGTTTCTTGCTATCTAATTTGAGTATTTCTGCGGGTTTTTGACCCAATTTCCCCCATTTTTTCTCTCTGTTCTCAGTCAGCCTCTTGACTGTTCAAGAGGTCATTTTCAATGAAATCAACGACTTACGCGGGGGTGGTTTGCAAGTGGAAATTGGTGGGCGGTCGCGACAGAGAACAGAGACATGAAGTTTGAAATATGAAATCGCGTCCGCAAGATGCCCAACTTTGTCCTGAAAATTCAGGCAAAACTGGTGATGATGAATTGAACTACAGGACCTTTGGCGGGCAAATTGGGTATCGAGGTCGACCGTGCTGAGTCAGTCATTCCGATTTCTCGGGACAAGTTACCTTACGACGGGCACGGAGTCGAAGTGGCAATGGTACAAAGGTAAGTAACGAATCAGCGCACTCGCTGGGCTGCATGTCGCACAATTGAGCTGCATTGCCAAGCGCAGCGCACTGATTAACGAGCTCTTGGTAATCAAGCGCGCGCCACTTCACTATCAGTTCACTGAAAGTGACAAGATCAACTCGTTCAATCATTAACTTGACGATCCGGATGCGTTCTGGTGGAGACAGCTGATGCCAAACCGTACTCAGCCGCCCTAATGAATATGCCAGTGCGATTTCGTCATGGTCCATTTCAATAGCGTGCATTTCTATGAATTTGCCCACGGCAAGGAATGCAGCGCTCAGTTTAGTGAGCCTCCTTTTGATCATCTTTATCGCCGTTGCTTCTATCGCACAGGCTGACACTGACACCTGTTGATGTGGCGTGCCCTCTGCATCCAACATCTTGTTTGACTTGGAGATGTAATAGCGGCGGAATTTTCCATTTCCCCAGGCGATAGTGGGAAACATTGGGTCGCCATCGGCGTCAAACAGAAAACCGCACAGCAAATTGTTCAACTCGATGTTTGATTGCGTGACGCACGATGTGGTCTGCCACTCGCGCAGCGCCTCTTCCTGAAGGTTCTTGGCTACCTGCGACTCAATTTGATCGCGGCTCAGCGTGTCGGGGCGAGTCTCGTAATACCGATCCCACAGTGCCCACAGGTCTGGGGTTGGCAGGCTTGAGAGTGCGACCACTTGGGCAACCACGGATGTCGTGATGTCGTTCATTTTGAACTCCTCGGTTAGTAGGGGTTCTTATGAACGCTCTGGTGGCCAGAAAAGCCAAGTCAAACTTGTCTTTTCTGCTGATCTGTCGCGGCCTGGCCACTGTCAAGTGCGTGTGCTGGCTCCCGATTGAATAATTTCCAGGACCTTGGCCAGGATCGCAGGCATATTGAACTTGATGGCCAGCTTGTCCGGAAAGACTTTCACCCGATCCACCAAGGTGAACAAAGTATATGCCTGTGTTTGCGGTATGAACAAGGGCCACGCCTCATCCAACCGCTTTAGAGCCAGCACAATGTCTGACACCTCCATCGTCTGAGGTCCGGGGGTGCGGACAATAACTTGGACTACTTGGAGGTAGTTCATGTTTTCATACGAAGATCGCATTCGAGCCGTCAAGCTTTACATCAAGCTCGGAAAGCGTCTTGGAGCGACTATTCGCCAGTTGGGCTACCCAACCAAGAACTCGCTGATTAGCTGGTACCGGGAGTACGAGCAGGGCCGCGACTTGCAAGTGGGCTATACACGATCAATGTCCAAATACTCCGACGAACAGCGGCAGGTTGCGGTTCAGCACTACCTTGACCACGATCGCTGCGTTGCTTCAACCATGACGGCACTGGGATACCCTTGCCGTGAAACACTCACGGTCTGGATTGATGAGCTGCACCCGGAATTACGGCAACGTATGGTGGGGAGAGCGCCGAACGTCCAGCACTCTCTGGAGCTCAAGAATGCGGCGGTGATTGAACTGTGCACCAGAAAGACAAGCGCCCAAGAAATTGCACAGAAGTTGGCAGTGTGCAGGCCGACGCTGTACAAGTGGAAGAATCAACTACTCGGTCGTGAGGCTCCCGCATCCATGAAACCACCTAAGGATTCAGATTCAGCTCCAGATAAGATGCAGCTGACCGGCCTGCAGCAGCAAGTCGATTTGCTTCAACGCAACATCCGACGCCTGCAGCTTGAACATGACTTACTGAAGAAGGCCAATGAATTGTTAAAAAAAGGCCTGGGCGTCGCCCCGCAGTTCCTGAGCAACCGGGAGAAGACACTGCTGGTTGACGCCCTGAAGCACACCTATACGCTTGTGGAGCTCTTTGGCGAACTTGACTTGGCCCGTAGCTCTTACTTCTATCATTGCGCCCAGTTAAGAAGAGCTGACAAATACGCGGATGCTCGTGTTGCCATCACGGATGTCTTTCAGAGCAATCACCGGTGTTACGGTTATAGGCGGATGCGTGCAGCACTTGGTCGGCGCGATCTACATTTCTCTGAAAAAGTCGTGCTGCGATTGATGAAGCAGGAATGCCTGATCGTTACCGCAAACAGAAGGCGTCGATACGGTTCTTACCTTGGCGAAATCAGCCCAGCGCCAGAAAATATTATCAACAGGGATTTCCATGCAGAGACCCCGAATGAGAAGTGGCTGACCGATATAACGGAATTCCATATCCCGGCTGGGAAGGTATATCTCTCGCCCATGATCGACTGCTTCGATGGATTGGTGGTCAGCTGGACGCTCGGCACTCGTCCGGATGCCGAGCTGGTGAATACGATGCTGGATACAGCTATTGAGGCGGTAGCAGAGCTCGAAAATCGGCCGGTCATTCACTCTGATCGTGGTGCCCACTATCGATGGCCTGGCTGGCTCTCACGAATGCACAACGCCAAGCTGATTCGATCGATGTCGCGCAAAGGGTGCTCACCGGATAATGCGGCCTGCGAAGGATTCTTCGGGCGGTTGAAAACAGAGTTGTTCTATTCTCGGAACTGGCAGGAAACAACAATCGAAGAATTCATTCAGATCGTTGACTCTTACATCCACTGGTATAACGAGAAGCGCATCAAGGTGTCCCTAGGCTCACTCAGTCCCCTCGAATACCGGGCGAGTATAGGTATTGCGGCATAAACCAGTCCAAGTTTTACGCCGCACCCCCAGTGGGTCAGTTTTCGGTCGGCGGCAACAATCAGATGATCTGGGTGGGGTCAGCACCCCCTTGCCCGCCATTCTGGGCACACAGGTCCGATGCTTCAGCCTTGGGCGGGACGAGCCGGGGTACGGGAGTTGGGAGGCGGCGGTAGACAGCGCCAGTGCATTGCCCATTGCCGACCCGTCCCAGGGCCTAGACATGCTGTATTCCTCAGGCACCACCGGCAAGCCCAAAGGCGTCAAATGGCCAATGACCCACGCGCCGGCTGGGCAACGCACCATGCTGGTTAACCTGCTGCAGCCCTTGTTTGGCTATGGCCCGGATTGCCGCTACCTGTCGCCCGCGCCGCTGTACCACGCGGCACCGCTGCGCCACTGCATGACTGTCATCAAGCTCGGTGGCACGGTGTGGGTGATGGACAGCTTTGACGCCCTGCAAGCTCTGGCCCTGATCGAATCCAAGCGCATCACCCACAGCCAATGGGTACCGACCATGTTTGTCCGTTTGCTGAAATTGCCTGCAGAGGTGCGAGGGCAGTACGACCTCTCGTCGCTGAGAGTCGCGGTTCACGCGGCAGCGCCCTGCCCGGTGGATGTCAAGGAAAAAATGCTGGCGTGGTGGGGGCCCCTCATCCATGAGTACTACGCTGGAACCGAAAACAACGGCTTTTGCTCGATTACGTCGGCGGAGTGGCTGACTCACAAAGGCTCGGTAGGACGGGCCACGCAGGGGCAACTGCATATTTGTGACGAGGTCGGTAAAGCGTTGACCGCGGGCGAAACTGGCTTGGTGTATTTCTCCAACGGCCCGGTTTTCACTTACCACAACGACCCCGAGCGAACCGCGCAGTCCCGCAACACCCACGGCTGGACCACACTGGGCGACATCGGGCGACTGGACGACGAGGGCTACCTTTATCTGGTGGACCGGCGTGCCTTCATGATCATTTCCGGCGGGGTCAATATTTATCCGCAAGAGGCGGAGAACATCCTCATAGGCCACCCCAAAGTGCTCGATGTTGCGGTGATCGGTGTGCCTAACGAAGACTTTGGCGAAGAAGTGAAGGCCGTGGTCCAGCCCGTAAACCCGCGAGATATCGGGCCAGAACTGGCCGCCGAATTGATCGATTACTGCAAGCAAAGGCTCGCTTCTTTCAAATGCCCCAGAACAGTGGATTTCGACCTTGAGTTGCCGCGCCATGCCACCGGGAAGCTTTACAAAAAATTGGTACGAGATAGATACTGGATCAATTTGGTAGCTTGACGTGAAAGAAACGAACCTGGGGGCGAGCTGACCCCTGACCCCAGCACGGCCGATTGCCAATAAAGCTGATCGAAGCTCGGGTCAGGTGTGTGCCGGAAAAAAACCGTGTTTGACCAACATCTGCAACCATCTGGGCGCGTTACGCGCAGCCATCAAGGCCTCGTAGTCCACTGTCTTGTCCACATAACGGGTGTTTTTCTCGGCATGGCGTAGATTAGTCGCAATATCTTGTGCCCTAGCGCCACGATGGACCTATTGTGGCCCTTGTGCACGTTGCGCCTCGAACTTATCCTAAACCGCACTAGATCCTAATCTTGGTTGTCAGTTCGGTTCACTTATGCAGTAACTGCGCTAAGCGTGTCGCATCGATCGTGAGAAAAGTTCGATTCCTTTTTGGGTGGTTACGGACGCGGTTTTATATTTCAATTTGCCACCAATACCTTAAAAGCAAACCCTAACCGGTTGGCTTTTTTTTGCCTGCTACCGCGTGTTTGCGCGGGTTCCTGCGGGTTCTTGCGGACTGCGGAGAGAGCCATTTCTGCCAGTAACCGGCACGGTTTACTCTCCGTATGCACATTCTCTCTCCGACCCACCCCACCCAGCGCAGGCCGAAGTCCGGAAGGCGCGCCCGTCACCCCTATATAAATCAACGGGTTACGCGCGGACGAATCGAGCGGTTTTTTTGTGGCAGTGGTAGGGGAGGGAAACTGCCCCGACTCAGTAAGTGTTCACTGTAAGCCTTTTGTCACTGAAAGACCCGCTTAGACTGTTTTCGGTCATTCGAGTTGACTGATCGACTGGCAGCTTCCGACGACAAAGCGGGTCTAGCGACTGATTAAATGGTCGCCTGACAGCGGCCATTCAAGCGCGCTCAACGTAGGGAATGAACGACCGCTCTAAAAAAGCTCAATCGGCATGTTGGACGTCGCGTGATGACGAGGTGCGGTCATACGATATCAAGATTCGGCGGTCGGCAAGAGGCATTTAGCTATCAGACAGCTTGCCGATCTGTTTGCCCAGGGCTGGCGCTGGCATCTAGAGTCTGACAAGCGGCTATGTGGCGGGCATTCAGTAAGACGGGGCAACAGCATTGGGCTGAAAACGGGTCTACGCGACTGTCAGCTGTCCGGTGGTCCACTTTAATGCCGTTAAGTAGTCATTCATGACCTTCGCCAACGTGCCCTTACCGTTCAGCCGTAAAAGTGACGACGTCAGTGCTGCCAATTAGTCCAACCTCGGGTGCGTCGTTCGGGTGATTGAACTCCACCGTGACAGAGACTCATGAGTCTGCGACTTTCACTTCATCTTTTCAATTTCAGCAGACCAGGCCCCAGATGGTGTGTGTGGCGTGTCCGGAGTCGTAAAGGTTAGCAAAACTCATGCATAGAACACTACCAATCGTTGCGCAGAGTCCGCAGCGCCACAAATACGTCTTTGGCATTAGGGTTTTGCGGCAAATCAGGGAAGCTTTCCCGTAATTTGGCAATAAGCTCCGGCTGGCCAAGCCGGAAGAAGGTGTTGTGCAGCTTCTCCTGCGCCAGTGTGGCGGTGGGCGAGGCGTCACCGTCACGGCCGGTCACGGCCTGGAGCATCTCATGCGCTGCCGCGTTGCCGGGCTCGCGCGAGAGGGTGAATTTCAGGTTGGTCTCGATGTAATCGTGCCCCGGAAATAGCCGGGTGTTGCCGGGCAGGCGGGCAAGTTGTTTGGCAAAGGTTTCAAACAGCACCTCGGTGTTGCCGCCGTTGTGGGTGTTGCCCGCCCCGGCATTGAACAGCGTGTCGCCAGAAAACAGCGCGGGCTGGTCGGTGTGCGCCAGCAGGCAGATGTGGCACATCGTGTGGCCGGGCGTGTCCAGGCATTCCAGCTCCACGGTTTTGCCGACCTTGATGATGTCACCGGCCTGTACGCCGCGGTCCACGTTGGCGATGCGCCCGCCAGCTTTATGGTGCGCAATTACCTTGGCACCGGTGGCGGCCACCACCGCAGCGTTGCCGCCGGTGTGGTCGGCGTGCTCGTGTGTGTTTAGGAGCTGGGTGATCTGCCAGCCGCGCACCTTGGCAAGATGCAGGCATTTGTCGGAGTCCAATGGGTCAATGGCGAGCGCTTCACCAGTTTCGGGGCAAGCGACTAGGTAGTTGTAGTTGCGGTAAGCATTGCCAGTCCAAATGCGTTCAACAATCATGCGAGCCTTTGTCTATTCGGAACCGTACATTACATTAATTCGGGCCACGTATTTGGACACGCTTCCAGTGACCCGACAACCCTCGTGCACCACCGAGTCGGCGCCAAAACCGTGCCGGAAAAATAGAGCCGATCCTTTGACGGGTGCCACATCCATCCTCACCCCGTTGAGCCCAAAGAGGCGCGTGCTGCCACCCGCCACACCGTCGGCCGGACCGTTGAGGTAGAGCAGCATGGTCAGGCACGAGCGCAAACCCGGGCTCCATTCCTCCATGCTGCTGCGGTCGGCGCTCAGGCTGTAGCCCGGCCAGTTACCGTCGGTATGGCGGTTGAACACGTCGTTGGAGTCGTAGCGGTACATGTTCAGGCGTCGGCTGAACGCCGGGAACAGCGGCTCGCCCGCTAGGCCGGTCGGCAACAGGTGTGCAATGCGCGAAAACATCGGGCCAGTCAGATCTGGGTCTGCCACCCAGTGCACCGTTTTGTTCATGCGCATACCTGGTGGAGTGGAGATGCCAGGGGCTTCGTCGCGGTAGCCAAATTGCTCGGTGGCGGCGACGATGGCGTCTGCCTCGGCCGCTGTCACCACCTCGTCGATTACAAAAGCCAGCAGACCAGCCAGATCAATGTCGTGGCGTGTGGGTTGCAGTGTGGGTGTATCGCGCAGCGCCAATGCCGCAGGTGCGCTGTCAAACGCGTGGATGGGCGTCATGGGTACTACGCCGCCCATCGGCAGCGAGCCTGGCAAATGGGCTACTGAATGGTGGCCAGGCCAGGCCAGGCTGTGTGTCGCGTTGTCGTTCACCATGCGCCGATATTGGGCATCGAAACCCAAGGTTGCGTCGCAGGCAAGGGAGCGCCACGCTGCAGCAGTTCAATGGAAATATTGTCGGGCGATCGCACAAAGGCCATATAGCCGTCGCGCGGCGGACGAACGATGGTCACGCCATGCGCTTGAAGGCGATCGCAGGTGGCGTAAATGTCGTCCACCGCATAGGCCAGATGGCCAAAGTTGCGTCCACCAGTGTAGTTTTCGGGATCCCAGTTGTAGGTCAGTTCTACCTGCGCGATGTGGTTGCCCGGTGCTGCCAGAAAGGCCAGCGTGAAGCGGCCTTGCGGTACCTCGCGTACGCTAAGCACGTCAAGACCCAGTGCGTCGCGGTAAAAGCGCAGCGAGGCGTCCAGGTCCGTGACCCGGACCATAGTGTGTAAATACTGCATACCACCCTCTTACTTCAGATTCAGCACCCAAGATGCGAGTTTTTTCGCGTCTGCCTTTGACAGCTTTGGATAGGCTGGCATGGGTAAGTCTCCCCATTTGCCTACACCACCGTTGCGAATGCTTTGTGACAGCTGTGCCACCGCATCGGGCTGACCTGCATATTTGGCAGCCACGTCTTTGTAGGCGGGACCTACCAATTTCGTGGCCACCGCGTGGCAGCCCAAGCAATCATTTTTACGCGCCAGCGCTTCGCTGGCCTCGCTGCTATGAGCTGCCAAAACCGCAACACTGAAAACTGCAATTTCAAAAAGGCGCATGCTCACAATCCCAGGGCTTTCAGACGTGCAGGCTCAACGATCTCAATCCAGTAGCCATCGGGGTCTTTGATAAACGCCACGTCTTTCATTTTGCCCTCATCGGGGCGCTTGACGTAGGTCACCTTGTTCTCGTCAAACCAGGCCACCGCGGCATCCAGGTCCGGCACGGAAAAACAGATGTGCCCAAAGCCCTGAGGTTGCGCGTTGCCGTCGTGGTACTTGAAGTCTGGATCCGACTCGGTTCCCCAGTTGTGTGTCAGCTCCAGAACGCCGCGCTGGCTGAAGGTATAAGCGGTGCGCTCGCCCGTGTCTTGAGGCACGGCATCGTCGGTTGCGCGGTGCAGAAAATACAGCGAGAACTTCATCTCGGGAAAGTCGAGTTTGCGCAGTACCCGCATGCCCATGATGCCGGTGTAAAAGTCTAGCGCCACTGTCGGGTCTTTAACGCGCAGCATCGAGTGGTTGAGCACAAAACCTTTGGTGGCCTCGGGCACAGCGGGGCTGACACCGGGATGGGTCTCGGTCGTAAAACGCATGGAAGGAAAATCTTTCTTGATCAAAAAAGGTGATGCCCCGCGCTGCCCGAGAGCCGCGCGGTACACCGCGATAGGAAGTGCAATTACCTGCCCACCGCCACCAAAGGCTTTGGGAAGATTTCGGCGGGTCGGGTGCTTTGGTGCTGTTTCTCCACTGCCATAACGCAGCGGCGCAAATAGCGCATGCTGGACACGCGCAGGAAAGAGGCAAAGTTGGGCACTTCACCTCGGTGCGCCAGGATTTCGTCGTGGAACTTGGAGATAAGGGCATTGGTGGTGCAGCCCTCTTCTTCGGCCATTTCGGCCAGGATGTCCCACACCAGGTTTTCCAGCCGGATGCTGGTGAGCACACTTCTGATGCGCACCGTGCGCGAGCGCTGCTCGTACTGGATGGGGTCGGCTTTTACAAAATATTCACACATGGCGTAGGCTCCGGCTTCATCGGGTTGCGTTAAATGGCGCGCTCGGTCATCTGCTGCGCAATGTAATCAGCTTGGCGGATGGCCAGAGTAACAATGGTCAGCGTCGGATTTTCCGCGCCGCCCGTGGTGAACTGGCTACCGTCGCTGATGAACAGATTGGGGATGTCATGGGTCTGTCCCCATTTGTTCACCACACCGTCCTGCGCGCGAGCGCTCATGCGGCTGGTGCCCATGTTGTGGGTAGATGGATACGGCGGTGTACGGAAGGTTTTGATCGCGCCTGCTGCCTGGTAAATGCGCTCGCCTTGGGTAAAGGCATGGTTGCGCATCGCAATATCGTTGTCGTGGTCATCGTAGTGCACATTGGGTGCGTAGTTACCCCACTGATCTTTGACGTTGGTGTTTAGCGTGACGCGGTTGCCTTCGCGCGGCATGTCTTCGCCGACCAGCCACATGCCTGCCAGATTGGTGTAATGATCCATCCACCAGGCGAAGTCTGCACCCCAACCACCCGGATTCAGGAAGGCTGCCATGAACGGAATGCCCAGGGAGAGTGTTTCAAGCTCATAGCCGCCCACAAAGCCGCGCTTGGGGTTGTTGCCCGCTTCGTCGCGCACGATACCGGCCATCGTGGTGCCACGGTACATATGAACCGGGTTCTTGAATGCAGCGTAGACCGAGCCCGTCATGTGGCGCATGTAGTTGCGTCCCACCTGGCCGGAGGAATTGGCCAGGCCATCCTTGAACATATTGGAAGCCGAGAGCAGCAACAGGCGTGGTGTCTCAATCGAGTTACCGGCCACGCAGATGATGCGAGCTTTCTGACGCTGCTCTTTGCCGTCTTTGTCGAAGT
>JBIIVW010000145.1:0-8610 GCA_044339205.1 Rhodoferax sp.
TCGGCGGCTGCTTTTTGTTCTGGCGTCTGTGGCGATGCCAGGGCGCTGCCTGCCATGGAGCCCACCATGGCGCCCACGGCCACTGCACCCATGGTGCCCATCATGCCGGAGCCCGCAGCAGCTGGCGCGGCGGTGGCGGCCGGTGCGGCGGGTGCCGCTGGAGCTGCTGCAGGTGTTGGGGCCTTGGCAGCGGGTGCGGTGGGGGCTACTGGTGCCTTGGCCGGCGCCATGGCGCTGGGTTTGGCCTTGACGCCGCCACCCAATCGCTTGGCATGGGCCAGCGACGGCAGTGTCAGTGAGGCAATGGCCAGGACGACGATGGACAGGTTGGAGCGGGTAGAGGCTTGCATGAGTGTGAATTCCATTCAAAAAATCAAATAAAAATGCCGGTGCAGACAGAGCGACGTTCGGGTTGACGTAGCCACCGGAGTCGCATCACGGCGTCGCCTGATTACAGATCATTTTTTTGACTAAACCCAATAACCGCACACTAGGGAAGGAATCAACCGGTCTGTGTGGTGCCGCGACCCACCATGTCCTGCGGTTGGACCCAGGCGTCAAACTGATCCGCAGTGAGGTGGCCTGAAGCAATGGCCGCGTCGCGCAGGCTGCTGCCTTCACTGTGCGCTTTTTTGGCAATGACAGCTGATTTGTCGTAGCCGATGTGCGGGTTGAGCGCGGTGACCAGCATCAGGGAGCGGCCCAGCAGGTCGGCAATGCGCTCCCGGTTCGGCTCAATGCCCGCCGCGCAATGGTCATTGAAGCTCTGCATGCCATCAGCGAGCAGGCGCACACTTTGCAGGAAGTTGTGGGCAATCAGCGGGCGAAACACATTAAGTTCGAAATTGCCTGACGCACCGCCCATGTTGATGGCCACGTCGTTGCCCATCACCTGGCAGCACAGCATCGTGAGGGCTTCGCTCTGCGTGGGGTTGACTTTGCCGGGCATGATGCTGGAGCCGGGCTCGTTCTCGGGAATCGACAGCTCACCCAGGCCGCTGCGGGGCCCACTGGCCAGCCAGCGCACGTCGTTGGCGATTTTCATGAGGCTGGCCGCCAGCGTTTTGAGCGCGCCATGGGCGTGCACCAGCCCGTCACAGCTAGCCAGCGCCTCAAATTTGTTGGGGGCGGTGACCAGCGGCAGGCCGGTGAGGCGTGCCAGTTCGGCAGCCGCCAATTCTGCAAATCCGGGTGGGGCGTTCAGCCCTGTGCCCACGGCTGTGCCGCCCAGCGCCAGCTCGCACAGGTGGGCCAGGCTGGCGCGGATATGGCGTTCACCATGCGCCAGCTGCGCCCCGTAGCCCGAGAACTCCTGGCCGAGTGTCAGTGGTGTAGCGTCCTGCAAATGGGTGCGACCGATCTTGACGATGTCGTCAAAGTCGTGGGCCTTTTTGGTCAAAGTGGCGTGTAGCTGGGCCAGCGCGGGCAGCAGCCGGTGCGACATAGCCTCGACGGCGGCCAGATGCATGGCCGTGGGGAACACATCATTGGACGACTGGCTGCGGTTGACGTCGTCATTCGGGTGCACCAACCGGCTGTCGCCTCGCTGGCCACCGAGCAACTCGCTGGCGCGGTTGGCCAGCACCTCGTTCATGTTCATGTTGGTTTGCGTGCCCGAGCCGGTTTGCCAAACCACCAGCGGAAACTCGTCGGGGTGCGCCTGGGCGATGACCTCGTCGGCGGCGGCCATGATGGCCCGGGCTTTGGGCGCGTCAAGCAGGCCCAAGCCGAGGTTGACGGCAGCTGCGGCCCGCTTGGTTTGGGCCAGTGCCCGGATGATTTCAGGCGGCATTCGCTCGCCGGAGATGTTGAAGTTCAGCAGCGATCGCTGGGTTTGCGCGCCCCAGAGGCGCTCAGCAGGTACGTCAATCGCACCCATCGTGTCGTGTTCGGTTCGGGTGCGCATCGGTCAGACCTTTTGAAAGAGATTACTCGTGGCGCAAGGCTTCTATGGGGTCGAGCCGGGCGGCCCGGCGCGCTGGAAAGAAGCCAAACAACACGCCAATGCCCGCCGAGAACAGAAACGACAGCAGGTTCACGCCGGGGTTGAAGACATAGGGCACATCCATCAGGGCCGACAAGCCCAGTGAGGCGCCGGTGGCCAGCACAATGCCGATGATTCCACCCAGGGAGGCCAGAACCACCGCTTCAATCAAAAATTGCAGCAGCACCTCTCGCTCCAGCGCACCAATGGCCAGGCGCAGCCCGATTTCCCGGGTGCGCTCTGTCACGCTCACCAGCATGATGTTCATGATGCCAATGCCGCCCACCAGCAAGCTCACAGCGGCTACGGCGCCCAATAGTGTGGTCAGCACCTTGGTGGTGCCCGAGAGGGTGTCAGCCAGTTGTTTGGTGTCGAGCACATTGAAATTGTCTTCGTCGGTTTTGGCCAGCTTGCGGCGTTCGCGCAGCAGTTGGGTCATGCTGGCTTTGACGCGGTTGGCATCGCTGCCCTCGGCCATGGACACCAGCACCGTGTTGACTCGCGTGTTGCCGGTGACACGGCGTTGCAGGGTCTTGATGGGCATGAGTACGGTGTCGTCCTGGTCATTGCCAAAGGCGCCTTGTCCTTTGGAGGCCAGTACGCCTACCACTGTGCAAGACATTTTCTTGACCCGCAGCGGCTCGCCCAGGGCGGGCAGGGCACCAAACAGCTCGCGTCGCACGGTCTCGCCGATCACACACACGGCTGCGCCTGCGCGTTGTTCATCGTCCGAGAACTCGCGACCATCGGCCAGGGTCCAGTTGCCGGTGATGAGCCAGGCGTTGGTGCTGCCGATGATGCTGCTGGTCCAGTTTCGCCCCTGGGCGACGACGGTGGCGCCTGTGCGCGCTTCGGGTGCGACGGCAGTGATGCCGCCAATCTGGGTGGCAATGGCTTCGGCATCCATTTCCTTGAACGCAGGTGCGCCGCCCCCGCTGCCTGGCCCCATGCGCTGACCGGGGCGCACTTGCAGCAGGTTGGTGCCCAGTCCCGAGATCTGGTTCTGGATGGCGAGGGTGGCACCGTTGCCCAGCGTCACCATGGTGATGACAGCGCTTACACCAATGACAATCCCCAAAATGGTCAAAAACGAGCGCATCAGGTTGCGCCGGATGGATCGCAGGGCCAGCAGCAGCGTGTTGATCCACATCAGGACACCTCTGCAGTCACTGTCTCGGCTTGTGCCGTGACGGAGTGCAGCCCGCGTGGTTGAGGATTGAGTGTGTCACTATGAACCACGCCATCCACAAAATGCACGATGCGTTTGGCGTAGGCTGCCATGTCTGCCTCGTGCGTGACCATCAGCACCGTGATGCCTTGTTTGACGTTCAGGCTCCACAGCAGCTCCATGATTTCCTGGCTGCGGTGGGTGTCGAGGTTGCCGGTTGGCTCGTCCGCCAGCAACACGGCGGGTTGGGTCACGATGGCGCGGGCAATCGCGACGCGCTGCTGTTGCCCACCCGACAGTTCTGCGGGCGTGTGGTCTTCCCAGCCGGCCAGCCCCACCGAGGCGAGGGCCTTGGCCGCCATCGCATGGCGGGTCGTTGCTGATTCACCCCGGTAAAGCAGGGGTAGTTCCACATTTTCTTGCGCTGTGGTTCGAGCTAGCAGATTGAAACCCTGAAACACAAAGCCCAGAAACTGGCGGCGAAGACGCGCGCGCTGATCGCGCGACAGGTTCTCCACATGCACGCCGTTGAACAGGTATTCGCCGGTGGTGGGGGTGTCCAGGCAGCCCAGCGTGTTCATGGCGGTGGACTTGCCGGACCCGCTGGGGCCCATGATGGCGACAAAATCGCCGGACTCAATCGTCAGGTCCACGCCTTTAAGGGCTTGCAGGGCGGTGGCGCCCACACCGTAGACCTTGGTGACCCCCTTGAGTTGAATGAGCGGGGTCGGGTTCATGGGGCTGAGCCCGCCGTGCGTTGGTCGGTGATGATCAGCATGCCGGCCTTGAGGTCGCCGCCTGTGATCTCGGTCATGCGGCCATCGCTGATGCCGGTGCTCACGGCCACGGCTTTGGCTGCACCGGCTTCCAGAACCCACACTTGTTTATTCGGGCCAGAACCCGTGGCGGCTTTGCGCGGGCCGGTTCGCGGCATGCGTGGCATCAGGCTGGACATGACCCCCCCACTTCCCTGGTTTGCACCGCTGGCACCATTTTGGGTGGGTGTGAAGCGCAGGGCTGTGTTGGGAGCCAGCAGCACGTCACGACGCTCGGTGGCGGTGATGATGCTGGAGGCCGTCATGCCCGGGCGCAGGCTCAGGTCGGTGTTGTCCACGTCAAGGTAGGTGATGTAGGTCACCACGTTTTCGGTGATGGTCGAGCCAAACGCCACGCGGGTAAGGCTGGCCGGGTAGCTTCTTGCCGGGTAGGCGCTCACGGTAAAGCTGGCTTTTTGGCCAACCTTGACCGAGCCCACATCGGCTTCATCCACATTGACTTGAAGTCGCAGCCGGGTCAGGTCTTCTGCAATAGTGAACAGCGTGACGGCCTGGAGCGATGCGGCCACTGCGTTGCCGGGGTCCACCGTGCGGGTCAAGACCACGCCGTCGGTGGGGGATCGGATTGAAGCTTTGGACAGGTTGGTCTCGTCGGTGGACAGCGTGGCTTGCGCCACGGCTACGTTGGCGCGCGCGCTGACTTCAGCGGCTTGTGCGCGGGCCAGGGTGGCGCGGCCAGTGTCCAGCTCAGCCTTCGACGGCACTTTTCCGCCAGAAATTCTGGCCACCTCTTCCAGCCGGGCCAAGTTGCCCTGGGCCTCTGTCACGGTGGCAACGGCCTGGGCCACCTGGGCAATGGCCGAGTTGAGACTAGCGCGGGAGCGTGCCACCTGGTCACTCAGCTTGGCGGTGTCGAGCTCCACCAACACCTGGCCTTTTTTGACGCGATCATTCACATCCACCAGCACGCGCAAGACCGTGCCTGAGAGCTCACTGCCAATGCTGACCGAGCGTGTGGGTTGCAACGTGCCGTTGGCAGACACGGTAAGCGTGAGGTTGCCCTGACTGACGGGTTCGGTCACAAAGACGGGGGCGGCCTTGCGCTGGGCATTGACTTGCCAGTAATAGATGCCACCGGCCACCCCGGCCACGAGCGCGACGGCACTCCACACCACGGGTCGGCGCCACCAGGCGAGAGCGGGCGCCTCATTCAGCACAGTTTGCAGGTCTGAGGTCGACAGGGGTTCAATGGGCTTGGTTTGAGGCGTCATGGAGGGCTTGGGTGTTCTTGTTTTGTGTGGGGGCGATCAGCCGCTAATCGATCGATCAAGGGGCGTTTAGTTCCAGCCGCCGCCCAGCGCTTTGACCAAGCGGACATGGTCGGTGCTGATGGCCGCCTGCACGGTGGCCACGCTGTCTTGGGCCGTGAGCAGGGTGCGCTGGGTTTGCAATACCGTCTGAAAGTCAATCAGCCCGCTGGCATAGCGCTGTTGCGCCAACAGGGCCGCGTTGGCGGCGGCGGTGGCCGCGTTTTGCAGATTCAGCTGCCGGGCGCGGTCGCCTTGCAAGGCGACCAGGGCGCCTTCGACATCCTTGAGTGCCGTCAAGACCACCGCCTCATAAGCCACGCGGGCCTGTTCCAGTGCAGCCTCCTGGACCCGCACTTGGGCCCGGGCTGCACCACCATCCAACAGCGGTACCGAGATGCTGCCGAGCAGCGCGCTGGCCACGCTGGCGCCGCTGGTGAGGCCACTCAAGCTCAGGGCGTTCAGGCCCAGGGAGCCGCTCAGGGCGAAGCCCGGATAGCGCGCAGCGTCAGCAGCCGATACCCGCGAAAGCGCCGCCCGCACGCGTCGCTCAGCGGCCTGGATGTCGGGCCGCTGGCGCAGGGTCTGGGCGGGGATGCCCAAGGCCCAATCGCCAGCCAGGGCCGGTACGGGTTGCGGCTCGGAAACCAGTGCTTGCAGGGCATCCGGCGTCTGGCCGGTCAGCAAGGTCAAGCTGAGACGGGTCTGGTTTATGCCTGACAGCAGCGTTGGTAACTGGGCGCTGGTCTGTTCGGTGGCGGTTCGGGCTTGCTCCAGCTCCAGCGAGCTTGTCAGGCCCGCCTGCAGTCGCCAATCCGTGATCTGCAGGGTTTCTTGCTGGCTCGTCAGGTTGTTGCGGGCAATTTGCAACTGGGCCTGCTGACCACGCAATTGAATGTAGGCCAGTGCCACTTCAGCTGCGATGGACACCTGTATGTCGGCCAGTGAGGCCTGGGATGCTTGTGCGTCGGCCTCGGATGCGTTCAAACTACTGCGTCTGGCCCCGAAAACATCAATTTCCCAGCGGGCATCCAGCCCGACCCGAAGGCTGTTGCTGGTGTCGCTGCCGTCCGACTTGCCGCGTTGGGCAGACCCTGAGGCCGACAGACTGGGCGACAAGCCCGCCGCGTTGACGTCGCGCACGGCACGTGCCTGCTGCAGGGCTGCCTGCGCACCGCGCACACTGGTGTTGGCCCTCTGAGCCTGGGTGACCAGCGTGGTCAGCTGGGGGTCATTGAAGCGCAGCCACCAGTCCGTGAGAGAAATGCTCGGAGTTGAGTGGGGCACGTTTGCCGAAGACCATTGCAAAGGTATGGCGAGTCTGTCGGGTTCTTGTGCGGGAGGCGACCAGGCGCTGCAGCCCGCCAGTCCCAGCAGAGAGGCACAGGCCAGTGGCAAGAGGCCTGATCTGCCCGGGTTATGCCATGTGGAGGAGTGGGTCATGAATGTATTTTGCAGTGAGGTCAATGGCGATCAGTTGATCTTGCCTTTGCCAAGTGAATCTATGTTGTGCCAACGTTAATGCCCGGTAAACGCCAAAGCACGGGTGTGCAGCGCCCTGTTTGATCCACTTTAAGCAGCGCGGCATGACGCGTCGGTACGCTGAAGCACGTTGATCAGCGACTCAAGCGCAAAGCCAGGCGAACCGAGGTTGTACTACGCCGTTAATCAGAACGGCCTCTTCAAACATGGCTGCCGGGCGCACCCACAGGCCCTGTTCGCCATATAAAGCGCGGTAAAGCGTCATGGGCTCCAGTGTTTCGCTGTGACGTACCGTGTCGATCACTTCATAGCGCAGGCCTTTGTAGTGGCGGTACTGGCCCTTGCGGGTGGGGGTAAGTGGGGGGAGTGTTTCATCAGTCATGGGACAATCCTAGGCTATGCACCCAAAAGCCTTACTTGACGTTTGTTCTGAACTCGTCCGCCTCACTCTCAAATTCGACCACCCGACCGATGCGGTCGTTTCCAAATTTTTCCGCGAAAACCGCGGTTTGGGGCCGCGCGAGCGCGCCACCTTGTCCGGGACGGTCTATGCCGTGCTGCGGAAAAAACTTCTTTTTGACCACTTTGCCCCCTCTGGCAGCGGTCCCAAGGAGCGGCGCTTGGCGATTCTGGGCTTTTATGGCCCGGGCGATTTCCTGCGCAGTGCTTTGACCGACCAGGAAATCAACTGGCTGGACCAATGCGAAAAGATCAATGTGGCTGATCTGATGGAGCGTCATCGTCACAACCTCCCTGACTGGCTTGTGCAACCACTCAAAGACCAGCTGGGCGACGATTTTTGGCAATTGGCTGAAAGCCTCAATCTGGGCGCTGGTCTGGATTTGCGCGTGAATGCGCTCAATGCCAAGCGTGCAGATGTGCAAAAAGAACTGGCTCAAGCCGGTATCAAGGCGGTTCCCACGGCCTACTCCCCTTGGGGCCTGCGCATTGCTGGCAAGCCCATTTTGAACAAGCTCGACGCCTTCACCCGGGGTGCTTTTGAAGTCCAGGATGAGGGATCGCAACTGCTGGCCATGCTGCTGGACGCCAAGCGCAGCGAGATGGTCGTGGATTTTTGCGCGGGTGCCGGCGGCAAAACCCTGGCGATAGGTGCGGGTATGCGCAGCACGGGTCGCTTGTACGCCTTCGATACCTCCGCGCACCGGCTGGATGCCTTGAAGCCCCGTTTGGCACGCAGTGGCCTGTCCAATGTGCACCCGGCGGCCATCGCCCATGAGCGGGATGAGCGTGTCAAGCGCCTGTCCGGCAAGATTGACCGTGTGCTGGTTGATGCGCCTTGCTCGGGTCTGGGCACTTTGCGACGCAGCCCGGACCTCAAGTGGCGTCAATCGCTGGCCTCGGTTGAGCAAATGGCTGTGACCCAGACTGCCATTTTGCAGAGCGCAGCTCGGTTGCTCAAGCCAGGTGGTCGCTTGGTCTATGCCACCTGCAGCGTGATGATTCAGGAAAACGAGGCTGTGGCCCAGGCGTTTTCCGATGCCAACAAGGAGTTCACGCCCATGGATGCGGGTGAAGTTCTAAGCGGTCTGAAGGTGGAGGGCGCTGCCTCTTTGTGCAGCGGGGGCGAGAACGGCCTGCGCTATCTGCGTTTGTGGCCGCACCGACATCAGACGGATGGTTTTTTCGCCGCTGTCTGGCAAAAAAACTGAGGAAGCTGCTCAGTCAGCGCGCTGTGTGCCCCAAAAGCCTAAAATCTTGAGTTGATCGGTCGAGCGAAGGCTTGATTTGAGAATTATCAAAAATCGTTGCGGAATTTTTATTAAATATGCTGTTACCTGATTGGGCTGGGTTGAGTGCTGTCGTCGACTGGTTGGCGCATGGCTTTTGGCAATTGGCTTGGTGGCAAATGGTGCTCTTCACCTTGGCCATGAC
>JBIIVW010000124.1:0-9925 GCA_044339205.1 Rhodoferax sp.
TTGGTGGCCTGGGGCGGAATCGAACCACCGACACAAGGATTTTCAATCCTCTGCTCTACCGACTGAGCTACCGGGCCTAAGCTAAAAATTATAACAGCAACTTGGTCATCATTTTCAGGAAACGGCTCAAAGTCCGTTTCGTTTTCCTCGTGTCAAGTCCACGCCCAACTGCTTTAACTTGCGGTACAGGTGGGTTCTCTCCAGTCCGGTCTTTTCTGCTACACGGGTCATGGACCCATTTTCTTTGGCCAGGTGATATTCAAAATAAGCTTTTTCGAACTCGTCACGAGACTCGCGCAAGGGTTTGTCCAGCATGAAGCTCTGCAGTGACTGGAGTCCGACCTCGATCACGACCGGTCCTGCTGGTTGTTGAACGGCAGCAAATTCCATGACTTGCACAGCAGCGACGGTCGTCGCCATCAACGGGGCAGCAGTTTTTCGGACCGAGCCACGGGCCAGACCTTGTTCAACGGCTTTGAGCAATTTTTGCAGGGTAATTGGCTTCTCAAGGAAGGCCAAAGCACCTATCTTTGTGGCTTCAACAGCCGTGTCAATGGTGGCATGCCCGCTCATCATGATCACAGGCATGGTGAGCGCGCCGGTGCTGGACCATTCTTTGAGCAGGGTGACGCCATCGGTGTCCGGCATCCAGATGTCCAGCAAGACCAGGTCGGGCCGGGTCCGCAACCGCGCTGCACGGGCCTGGGCTGCGTTCTCGGCAACTTCGACGTTGTGCCCCTCATCGTTCAAAATTTCCCACAAGAGATCGCGGATGCCGAGCTCGTCGTCAACCACCAGAATATTTGCCATTTTTTAGTGAGTCCCTTTGATTTTCCGTTGTTGCGCGCCCAACGCTACACAACGTTTTCCACCGCGAATGATAGCGACACTTGAGCTCCCACGGTCTTGCCGCCAACGATGCGGTTTGCAACGTCAACGCGAGTTCCGTGCTCATCGGCGATTTTCTTGACCACGGCCAATCCGAGCCCGGTGCCCCGTACCTTGGTTGTGACATAGGGCTCAAAAGCGCGCTTCAGAATGTGCTCTGGAAACCCGGTGCCGGAGTCGATGACGCTCAATCGGACACGTCCTGCCGCCTCCAGCCATTGGGTCTTGATCGTGACGGGTTGAGGGTTGCCACTTTGACCGGAAGATTCAGAGGCGTCCTGGGCATTTTGGGTCAGGTTGTGTATGACTTGGCGCAATTGCTGCGGATCTCCCTGCACTTTGGGGCAGCGTACATCCAGGTCCACTTGAACCGGCACGAGCATGGTTTCACTCGCATACAGGTGCATGACATCGACCACCAGTGCATTGAGATCAACCGGGATCAACTCTGCTGCCGGCAAGCGCGCATAGTCCCGAAATTCATTCACCAGCCGTTTCATGGCATCAACCTGATCGACGATGGTCTTGACGGATTTGGTAAGAATGGCTTGTTCGGCTGGTGCGACTTTGCCAGAAAGCTTCATTTCCAGCCGTTCTGCGGACAGTTGGATGGGCGTCAGGGGGTTTTTGATTTCATGAGCCAGACGTCTTGCAACTTCTCCCCAAGCCTGGGAACGTTGAGCCGAGACGATTTCTGAGATGTCATCAAATACGAGCAGCCTTGTAGCTCCGGGCAATTCGGCGCCACGGGCCACGAGGATGATGGCCTCATCTGCCTGTCGGCCCGTCAGTGACGCCGCAGTGTTTCCAATCTCAAAGGATTGCTGCCAGTGGTCCAGCCCATGTTCACTGCGTGCGCCCAGAAATGAATCGAACTGAGCCTGTATGCCGTTGCCAAATGTTTGCAGGCCTTCAATGTCAGCCAGCCGGTGGCCTTCATGGGTGGCCATCGGTAACCGAAGGATGCGCGTGGCGCCCGGATTGGAGGATTGAATCACGCCGTTGGAGTCCAGCACCATGACACCCGAGGTGAGGTTGTCCAATATGGTCTGAAGATTGGCTCTGGCGGCATTGACCTGGCTCATGCTGGTTTGCACAGACTGTCGGGCATCAGCCAGTTGCTGGGTCATATCGGCAAACGAACGGGTCAATCCGTCCATTTCGTCCTTTCCCTGCAGCGTTGGCTTGGGCGTCAAGTCTCCTGCTGCCACCTGCCGCACGCCATCAGCCAATAACAGCAGGGGGCGTGCGATCTGATTGCCAAAGACAACGGCCAACAAGATCGCACCAAACACAGCGAGAAACAGACTGAGCGTCAACGTGCCGATGTACATGCGCCGCAAGCCATCACGAGCCAACGCACGCTCCTGGTACTCTCGGTTGGCCTCCGTAACTGCCAGTGCATTGGCCACCAGTGTGGCGGGCAGCATTTGGGTGACCTGAAGGTAGCGTGATTCCCCCAGAGACCCCAGGCTGCTGTTGGACATCATCACCAGTGCGTTGATTCTTGGTTTGTCGTCTGGACTGGTAAGGGGCTCATCAAGCCCGTCAATCCACGTAATGAAGCGCTGAGATCTGGCGGCGCGAATCTGCTGCTGGGTGGGGCGTTGCGGCTTGAGCGAATAGCGTGACTGGCCTGCGGCTGCAATCAATCTTCCGGAGGCGCTCCACAGTACGAGATCACTCGCACCGAGTTGTTCGCGGGCGCGCTCCAGCGGCAAGGCCGCACTGATGTCCGCCGTTTCTGCCAATTGGGATGACGTGGCGCGTGCCTTGGTGGCCAAGTCATTTGAAAGGGTTTCCAGCGTGACGCGTCCCAGATTGATGCCGGCATCCAGTGCGCCCTCCACTTTGACGTCAAACCAGCTCTCAATGGAGCGCGACACAAATTGATACGACACCACATAAATCAAAATCCCGGGGGCAAATCCAGCCAAAGCAAAAACGGCGGCCAGTTTGATCAACAGTCGGCTGCCAAACTTGCCTTGGCGCAGCCGCGCGACCAAACGGAAGGCAATCCAGGCGATGACGAGCAACAACAGGGTGGCCACCACGACGTTGAGTGCAAAGAGTCGCGTGTAATTACGCTCGTACATGGCCCGGTTGGTCGTCGCCTGAGTCAGAAGGAACAACAGCACCAAACCAATGGCCACCACGGCGGCCAAGCCCGCGCCTACAGTCCAGCGCAACGCGCGAGAATTCTTTTTGACGCTGAGTCGACCGGTTGGGTCGTTCACCCTTTTAGACACACTCACTTGGGGCTCTCCAAAGGCAGGGCTTGCCGGGTAAATGCCGCAACCGTCCAGTCGGACTGGCCGAGCGTACCAATTTGGAAAGGACGAGGCAGCTGCGACACATCCAGACTGAAACTGAACTCCACAGAGTAAGCTTGGGCCAAGTCGATATCTGTCATGTTGGCAATTTTCCAGCGGGAGATGCGCTGAACTGCGGCCAGTGCGTCTGGGAGGGATTCGAATGTTTGATTGAGCGCCATGGCCGCATTGGCAACCAGGTCGGACGTCACATTGAGCCGCCAGCGACGGGTGAGCGGCTGGTAAGTCAAACGCATGTGCCGTTGAACATTGGCGACCTTCTTGCTCATCCAGTACCAACGTTGGCGGTAGACCGTCGCCTCGGCAAAGAAAACCATGGCAACCCCCTTGCGCAGCGCGTCTTCCACCGCGGCAGACAACTCAAAATCAACCGTGGCAGAGAGAACAAGGCTGTCATCAGCTCGTTCAAACTTGAGATGTGAGATTTCCGCCGCGGACGATTGCGCCTGCGCCAAGCCTGCCTGGCCCCAAAACAGGCAGGCATACACAAGCAGGCTGAGCACGTCAAGCCGAGCGTTTTTCCAGCAATGCGTAATAAAAGCCGTCATGATCACCATAGGGATTGTCCAGGACTGCTCCGGCAGGAGCGCTACCGCCTGGCAATAAATGTCCGGGCGAAGGCAACAAGGTTGCGTCCATGTTACGTGCAAGAAACGCTTCGATCTGGCCTGCGCCTTCAGATTTGAAGACGGAGCACGTGCAGTACAGCAAGCGCCCGCCTGGCTTCAGCGTGCGCCACAGTGCTTTGAGCAGTCGACTTTGGATACCGGCCAATTGGGCAATATCCGTTTCGCGTCTTAGCCAACGTACGTCTGGATGACGCCGCACAATGCCAGCGGCAGAGCAGGGTGCATCCAGCAAAATAGCGTCAAAGAGCTGTCCATCCCACCAACTCGGCACGTTCGCCGCGTCGGCGACGACCACATTGGCCTGCAGGCTCAGCCGGTGAAGCGTCTGGTGAATTTTTTCGCAACGGAGCGGGTCAAGCTCCAGCGCGGTGACCGTGCAGTTGGCGAACTCCAGCAGATGCGCCGTCTTTCCGCCTGGCGCAGCGCAAGCATCAAGCACATTTAACGGCGTCGTGGAGGCCAAACCGTCCAGCAGCAAAGGTGCTGCCAGCTGGGCTGCAGTGTCTTGCACGGATACCTCGCCTTCGCTGAACCCAGGGATGTCTTGCACAGGACACGGGTGAAGCAGTGTCACGCCGAACTGCCCTGTCGCCGTGGCTTCCAAGCCGCTGGCGTGCAATTTCTTCAAGAAGGCAGCCACATTGCTTTGTCTGACGTTGACCCTCAAGGTCATGGGCGCGTGTCGATTGTTGGCTGCGAGAATGGCTTGCCAATCGGCAGGCCATTCCTTTTGAAGACGATCAATCCACCACTGGGGATGGTTCCATACCGCGACAGGATTCTTGTCTGTCTGGGAGACCAGGGTGTCCCGCTCGCGTAAAAATCGTCGCAGGCAGGCATTGATGAAGTTGGCCTGTGCCTGCGTCGCCGGACTTCGCTTGGCGGCCTCAACCGTCTGGTTGACCAGCGTGAAAACCTCATAGGGTGCGTCTTGGTCGTGCCACCCCAAGGCCAGGGCAGTGCATAGCAGTGCGTCAGCCGCCGGCGGTGGAGCCCGCTGGGCGAGAAGTTGGCGCAGCGCCTGGGCACGCCCCAGGGATCGCAAAGTCTGGAAGACCAACGCCTGCACACCAGGGCGAAGTTCGGATGGTACGGAGGCCAACGCAGCAGTTCCCGACATGCCAGTACGCACTTGCTGCAGCACTGATGCAGCGCCCTGCAGCTGCCTCCACAAAGGTATGTTTTGTTCTTTTATTTCCATCTTCGAACCTGTAATTGGCTAGGCCAGTATGAGCCAAGTGCGGCGGCCACTCCAAAATTGATTGAATCCAGCGCCTTTCATTAGGCTCACAATTAAAAACGCCTCAAGACCATATCAAATGGACTTGAGGCGCTATCAATCAAGTAGCGTCCCGAATATTACTCGGTGGCCGCACCTTCACTGGTTTCTGTCGTCTCGGCTTCAGCTTCGCCTGCCAGTTCAGCAGCCTCTGCATCCGCAATGGCGCGGCGTTCTACGTCGTCCATGTTTTCCCGGACTTTGCGAGCTTCGTGGTAAGCCATGCCGGTGCCGGCAGGGATCAGACGACCCACAATGACGTTCTCCTTGAGACCACGCAATTCGTCCCGCTTGCCCATGATGGCTGCTTCGGTCAGAACGCGAGTGGTCTCCTGGAAGGACGCTGCACTGATGAAACTGTCGGTCGACAGCGACGCTTTGGTAATACCCAACAGCAGGTTGGTGAACGTTGCTGCAATCTTGCCCTCTGCGCGCAAGGCATCATTGGTATTGAGCATCTCGGAGCGTTCCACTTGCTCTCCGTTGATGTAGCTGGAATCCCCTGCATTCTCAACCACGACCCGACGCAGCATCTGACGAACGATCACCTCGATGTGTTTGTCGTTGATCTTCACGCCCTGCAAACGATACACGTCCTGAACTTCATCAACAATGTAACGCGCCAGTTCTTCCGAACCCAGCAAACGCAAGATGTCTTGAGGATCAGCAGGACCGTCCACGACGCTTTCGCCTTTGTTGACGACCTGGCCTTCATGCACGATGATGCTTTTCTCTTTGGGAACCAGTTCTTCCCAGATCGAGCCTTCAGGGTCTGTGATTTGCAAACGAACCTTGCCTTTGGTTTCCTTGCCAAACGATACGGTGCCTGTCATCTCTGCCAAAACACCCTTGTCTTTGGGCGAGCGGGCCTCAAACAACTCGGCAACCCGTGGCAAACCACCGGTAATGTCGCGTGTCTTTTGGCCTTCGATCGGGATACGGGCCAACACTTCACCGGGACGCACGTCCTGTCCGTCGCGTACCTGCACCAGCGCACCGATCGGGAATCCAATGGTCACCGAGTGATCCGTACCTGGAATCTTGACTTCGTTGCCCGTGCTGTCAATCAGTTTGACCTGGGGACGAATGACCTTGGCAGCACCGCGGCGCTTGGGATCAATGACCACCATGGTCGACAAGCCGGTCACCTCGTCAACCTGCTTGGCGACGGTCAGACCTTCTTCGACGTTCTCGAATTGGGCCTTGCCGGCAAACTCGGTAATGATCGGACGGGTCAATGGATCCCAGTTGGCAAGAATCGCGCCTGCCTTGACAGTTTGATCGGCCTTCACCGTCAAAACCGCACCATACGGCACTTTGTGACGCTCACGCTCGCGGCCATGCTCGTCCTGAATGACGATTTCACCTGAGCGTGAAATAACCACCAGTTCGTTCTTGCCGTTGGTCACATAACGCATCGTGGCGTTGAAGCCGATGCTGCCGTTGGATTTGGCCTCGACACTGGCCGCAATCGCAGCGCGCGATGCAGCACCACCAATGTGGAAGGTCCGCATGGTCAGCTGCGTGCCTGGCTCGCCAATGGATTGCGCTGCAATCACGCCAACTGCTTCACCACCGTTCACCAAACCACCACGGCCCAAGTCGCGGCCGTAGCATTTGGCACAAATACCGAAACGGGTTTCGCAAGTCAGCGCAGTGCGTACCTTGACCTCATCGACGCCTACTGCTTCGAGTTCGTCAATCAGGTCTTCGTCCAGCATGTCACCGGCCTGCGCCAACACAGAGCGATTCTCAGGGTGCAAAACGTCTTCTGCCGCAGTGCGGCCCAAGATGCGATCACGCAGGGATTCGATGACCTCGCCGCCTTCAACGATGGCGCGCATTTGGTAACCACCGTGCGTGCCGCAGTCTTGCTCGGTCACAACCAAGTCTTGCGTCACATCGACCAAACGCCGCGTCAAGTAGCCTGAGTTCGCCGTCTTCAGTGCCGTATCGGCCAGGCCTTTGCGAGCGCCGTGGGTGGAGATAAAGTACTCCAGCACGTTCAGACCTTCGCGGAAGTTCGCTGTGATCGGCGTCTCGATGATGGAGCCATCAGGCTTGGCCATCAGTCCCCGCATGCCGGCCACCTGGCGAATTTGAGCCGCTGAACCGCGAGCGCCAGAGTCGGCCATCATGTAGATGGAGTTAAAGGACTCTTGTGGTACCTGTTTGCCATGGCGATCGGTGACGATTTCCTTGGAGAGTTGGGCCATCATGACTTTGGAGACTTCATCTCCTGCCTTGCCCCAGATGTCCACCACTTTGTTATAGCGCTCACCGGAAGTCACCAATCCCGAGGTGTACTGCTGGGCGATTTCCTTCACTTCGGTTTCAGCGCGCTCAATGATGCCCTGCTTCTCGGTTGGCACGAGCATGTCATCGATACAGATCGAGATGCCTGCCTTGGTCGCCAGGCGGAAACCGTATTGAAGCAACTTGTCTGCAAAGACAACGGTTTCTTTCAAGCCGCACTTGCGGAAAGAGACGTTGATCAGCTTGGAGATTTCTTTCTTCTTCAGTGCCTTGTTGATGTTCGAGAACGGCAAACCCTTGGGCAGGATTTCAGACAAGAGTGCCCGACCGGCCGTGGTTTCCCATAGCTTGGTCGACGGCACCAACTCGCCACTTTCCTTGTCTTTGGTGTACTCGGTCAAACGCACATTGATGCGAGCAGCCAACTCAACCTCGCCCGCATCAAAAGCGCGCTGGACTTCACCCACGTCAGCGAAGATCAAGCCTTCACCTTTGCCGTTGATGCGGTCCCGGGTGGTGTAGTACAGGCCCAGCACCACGTCTTGCGACGGCACGATGGAGGGTTCGCCATTGGACGGGAACAACACGTTGTTCGAAGCCAGCATCAGCGTGCGGCACTCGACTTGGGCTTCAACCGACAACGGCACGTGAACGGCCATCTGGTCACCGTCGAAGTCGGCGTTGAAAGCAGCGCAGACCAGCGGGTGCAACTGAATCGCCTTGCCTTCAATCAGAATCGGCTCAAACGCCTGAATACCCAAACGGTGCAGGGTCGGCGCACGGTTCAGCATCACAGGGTGCTCTTTGATGACCTCTTCCAGAATGTCCCACACCACAGGCGTGCCGGATTCCACTTCCTTCTTGGCTGCCTTGATGGTGGTCGCAATGCCCATAGCTTCCAGGCGGGCAAAGATGAAGGGCTTGAACAATTCAAGCGCCATCAGCTTTGGCAAACCGCACTGGTGCAGCTTGAGGGTCGGGCCCACCACGATCACGGAACGACCTGAATAGTCAACCCGCTTGCCCAGCAAGTTCTGACGGAAACGTCCAGACTTGCCCTTGATCATGTCGGCCAGCGACTTGAGCGCGCGCTTGTTGGCGCCCGTCATGGCCTTGCCGCGGCGACCGTTGTCCAGCAACGAATCCACGGCTTCTTGCAGCATGCGCTTTTCATTGCGTGCAATGATCTCGGGCGCTTTCAATTCCAGCAAGCGGCGCAGACGGCTGTTGCGGTTGATCACGCGGCGGTACAGGTCATTCAGGTCGGATGTCGCGAATCGACCACCGTCCAGTGGCACCAGCGGACGCAAGTCCGGCGGCAGCACCGGCAACACGTCAAGAACCATCCACTCGGGCTTGATGCCTGACTTCTTGAAGGCTTCAAGCAACTTGAGTCGCTTGGTGTTTTTCTTGATCTTGAGTTCTGAGCCCGTGGGGTCGTTGCGCAGCTTCTCGATCGAGCCTTCAATGTCGATGCTTTGCAGCAGATCCTTGATGCCCTCAGCGCCCATCTTGGCCTGAAACTCATCGCCGTATTCCTTGAATTTGGCGTCAAAGTCATCTTCCGACATGATGCTGAATTTCTTCAGAGGCGTCATGCCTGGGTCGGTCACCACATAAGCTTCAAAGTACAGCACCCGTTCGATGTCACGCAAGGTCATGTCGAGCACCAGGCCCAAACGGGATGGCAGTGACTTCAGGAACCAGATGTGCGCGCACGGTGCCGCGAGATCAATGTGACCCATGCGTTCGCGGCGCACTTTGGTCTGCGTGACTTCAACGCCACACTTCTCGCAGATGACACCACGGTGTTTGAGGCGTTTGTACTTGCCGCAGAGGCACTCATAGTCTTTGATAGGGCCAAAAATCTTGGCGCAAAACAGACCATCGCGCTCGGGCTTGAAGGTGCGGTAGTTGATGGTTTCTGGCTTTTTGACTTCGCCAAAAGACCATGAACGGATCTTCTCGGGCGAGGCCATTCCGATTTTGATGGCATTGAAATGCTCATCAGGCGTGAACTGCTTGAACAGGTCGAGTAGTGATTTCATGTTGAATCCTTTTCTAGTCCGTGTTTAGCTGCGTTCCAACTCGATATCGATACCGAGTGAACGAATTTCTTTGACCAGCACATTGAACGACTCCGGCATACCGGCTTCGATCGAGTGCTCACCTTTAACAATGCTTTCGTAGACCTTGGTGCGGCCGACCACGTCATCAGATTTGACCGTGAGCATTTCCTGCAAGGTGTAGGCTGCGCCGTATGCTTCGAGCGCCCAGACCTCCATCTCGCCAAATCGCTGTCCACCAAACTGCGCTTTACCGCCCAGAGGTTGCTGAGTGACGAGGCTGTAAGGACCAGTCGAGCGCGCATGCATCTTGTCGTCCACCAAATGGTGCAGTTTCAGGAAGTGCATGTAGCCAATGGTGGTTGGACGCTCAAAGGCTTCACCAGAACGACCATCAAACAAGTTGGCCTGGGTCCGCGTGGCGGTCAATCCCATTTCTTTGGCAATCTTCTCAGGATAGGCCAACTGCAGCAT
>JBIIVW010000373.1:0-2795 GCA_044339205.1 Rhodoferax sp.
TAGCTGTTGTTGACCAACACATGCACATAAGGCAACCTGAACTGGGCGCCGACTGCCAGCTCTTCGATCAGGAACTGAAAGTCATAGTCGCCCGACAAACCCACCACCGTGCGCGTCGGGTTGGCGGCCACCACACCCAAGGCGGCAGGAATGGTCCAGCCCAGCGGGCCGGCCTGGCCGCAGTTGATCCACTGGCGCGGGCCATACACGTGCAAGAACTGGGCGCCGGCAATCTGGCTCAAACCGATGGTCGAGACGTAAATGGTGTCACGCGGGAAGGCCTGGTTCATCTCCTCGTACACGCGCAGCGGCTTGATCGGTGTCTCGGTGAAATGCGTCTTGCGGTGCATGAGTGTCTTGCGCTCAGTGCAGCGGCTCACCCAGTCGCTGAAATCCTTGAGCTGTTTGGCGGCCTTGCGTTCGCGGGCCACCTGCACAAACAGCTCCAGTGCAATTTTGGCGTCACTCACAATGCCCAGCTCAGGATTGAACACTCGGCCGATTTGCGTGGGTTCGATATCGACGTGCACAAAGGTGCGACCCTTGCAGTACACCTCGGGGCTTCCAGTGTGGCGGTTGGCCCAGCGGTTACCAATGCCAATCACAAAGTCGCTGGCCAGCATGGTGGCATTGCCGTAGCGGTGGCTGGTTTGCAAGCCCACCATGCCGGCCATCAGGGGATGATCATCGGGAATGGTGCCCCAACCCATCAGGGTCGGGATCACCGGCACACCGGTCAGCTCGGCAAACTCCACCAGCAGGTCACTGGCGTTGGCGTTGATGATGCCGCCACCAGCCACGATCAGGGGCTTGCTCGATGCCATCAGCATGTCGAGTGCTTTCTCGATCTGCTTGCGGGTGGCGGCTGGCTTGTACACGGGCAGCGGCTCGTAAGTGTCAATATCAAACTCGATCTCGCCCATCTGCACATCAAATGGCAGGTCAATCAGCACCGGGCCGGGACGGCCGGAACGCATCAGGTGAAAAGCCTGCTGGAAGGCGCGGGGCACCAGCGCGGGCTCGCGCACGGTCACGCTCCATTTGGTCACCGGCTTGGAGATGGACTCGATATCCACCGCCTGAAAGTCTTCCTTGTACATTCGGGCCCGGGGTGCCTGGCCGGTGATGCACAGAATCGGGATGCTGTCGGCAATGGCCGAATACAGGCCGGTGATCATGTCGGTGCCAGCGGGTCCGCTGGTGCCGATGCACACACCAATGTTGCCGGGCGCGGCGCGGGTGAATCCCTCGGCCATGTGGGAGGCGCCCTCCACGTGGCGCGCCAGAATGTGTGAGATTCCCTGATGTTCGCGCAGAGCCGAATACAAGGGGTTGATGGCCGCACCGGGCACACCAAATGCCTGAGAAATGCCTTCTTTTTCCATCACCAGTACGGCGGCCATGGCGGCCTTCATCTTTGCCATTGAAATCTCCTGTTGGGGTTATTGAACTATGGGGCAATGGTCGCGGCGAAGGTCCGGCGACGGAAGTCCCATGCTGTGCATTACCCTTATTCCAAAAAAGAATATTGCTCAAATTTGCATCGCGTGGTGTACTGCGGGCCATGGATCGCATTCAAGCAATTCGGCTCTTTATTCGCGTGGTGGACCTGGGCTCGTTCAGCAAGGCCGCCGCTGATTTGCAGATAGGTCAACCCTCGGCCACCAAGCTCGTCGCCCAGCTTGAAAAAGGGCTGGGTTCGCGCCTGCTGCATCGCTCAACCCATGGCGTCACCCCCACAGAAATCGGTGCCTTGTATTACGAAAAATGCAAGCTCATTGCCCACCACGTGGACGAGGCCGAGACTGTGGCTGGCTTGCTGCAAGGGCAGGTGCAAGGTGTGTTACGCCTGAGCACCTCAGTGGCGTTTGGCCGGCGCGTGCTGGTACCGCTGGTGATGCGTTTCATGCGCGAACACCCCAAGCTGCAAATTGAGTTGAATTTTGAAGACCGCTATGTCAACCTGGTTGAGCAGGGTATTGACGTCGCCATACGCATGGGCAGACTGGAAGACTCCACGCTGGGCGCCCGGTTTCTCGGGGTCAACCCGTGGGTGGTGGTGGCATCCCCCGCCTACCTAAGGCAGCGCGGCCTGCCGCTGGTGCCACCGGACCTCACCTCGCACGACGCGCTGATTTACAGCACGGTGCAAGGCGATGCGCGCTGGCATTTCTCGGGCGCCAGCGGCCTTGCGCTACCTCAAGCCGTGAAGGGCCCGCTGCGCTCCAACAGCTTGTCAGCACTGCTGGCTGCTGCGCGCGACGGCATGGGCATTGCAGCCTTGCCGTGGTATGTGGCCCAGGAGTCTATCAAGAGCGGTGTGGTCGTTCCAGTCTTGACCGACTGGGCCTTGCCATCGCAGGAAATCCACGCGGTCTATACCTCGCCCCGGTTGGTGACCGCCAAGGTCAGCGGCTTCGTGACCTGGCTGCAAGGGCAGTTTGGCGAGGCCTGGTGGAGTGAACCGGGGCAGCCCCACACCACGCCCGAGCGGTCCAGCTTGAGCCGGGGCAAGCCACCAAGAAACATCCCCACATAGACCGTGACAAAAATCGCCACAATGCCCCAGTCCACGACCCGGTGCTCAAACACCATAAAGTCACTCATCAAATCAACCTTCCCGCAGGGCGGTCATGCAGCGCTCACGCTCCCGGGCCAACACCCGGTCGCTCACATCGGTGGGGACATCCAGCGCGTGCAGCACCAAGCCCGCCAGCTTGAGGCTGGACTCCAGCGTTTCAGGCACCACTAGCGTGGCGCCAGCCTCCAGCAAAGTGAGCGCGTGCTGCTCATCG
>JBIIVW010000126.1:0-9661 GCA_044339205.1 Rhodoferax sp.
GCGCACCAGATAGCGCCCGCCGTGGGCCGCAATCAGGGGGGGCACAACCGCCCGGTAGTCCTCGTACAACGCGGGATCATGAATGTCGATGTTGCCGTAGAGGTAGGCGGTCATGGGTGTTCTCCGTCAGTGGTTCTTTGCATTCGCGGCCAATGGTGTTCAGGCGAGCAGTTTCTTCAGCTCACCGCTGTCAATCAACTTGGTCAGGTCATTGGCACCACCAATCAGCGTGCCTTTGACAAAAATCATGGGCAAGGTGGGCCAACCGGTCCACAGCTTGAGGGCGTTGCGCTGGCGCCAGTTGTTGAAGTAATTGCCGTATTCCAGGTACTTGTAGGTCACCCCCGCAGCATCCAGTGCCTTGCAGGCTTTTTTGGGAAACGGGTTCATGGCCATGCCCACCACTACCACTGCATTTTTTTGCAGCGCGGTTTGCACTTCTTGCACGATGGCTTGCTCGTGGGTGGCAATTTTTTCCCGAATGGCGGGGTGAATACGGGATTCGTCGAGTATCGGGCGGGGCATGTTGTTCTCCTGGCGCGGGTAAAAATGCATTATCACCCTCGGCTCTTGCGGGCCCTTAGGGTCCATGAGAACGCAAGGCCCTACACTGATCCTGCTCATGAAAACCACTCCCTCCTCATCCCCTTTGCCTGATCGCACGGTTCCGCACGTGCGCACCATCACCCTGACGCAGCCCGTGCAGTGGCTGTTACTGGCTTGGCGCGACATGGCGCAATGCGGCTGGGTCAGTTTTGCCCACGGCTTGGTGCTGGCGTTGGGTGGGGCTGCCATTTTGGCGGTGGCCCATCACCGCTTTTGGCTCCTGGCCGGGGCGCTTTCGGGGTTTTTGTTGGTGGCACCCGTGCTGGCCACCAGCCTGTATGCCTTGAGCCGTGCGCTGGAGCGCGGTGAGCCAGCCGGTGTGGGTGTGGTCCTGAAAACCTGGCTGAATTGGCAGAATAGCCACATCAACAAATGGGGCAACGACTACTGGTGCCTGGCGCAGTTTGGTGCCTTGCTGGCGCTGGCGGGCACGGGCTGGGTGCTGACCTCTGCCGCCCTTATTACCCTGTTGGCGCCGATGCCGATTGCCACCCCGCTGGATTTCATTCGCTACGTGGTGCTGGCGCCAGACAGCTATCTGTTTGAGTTGTGGTTGGCCGTAGGTGGTGTGTTGGCTGCGCCTATTTTTGCCTCATCTGCCGTGGCGATTCCCTTGCTGCTGGATCGCCGGGTTTCCTTGATGCAGGCCGTGCTCACCAGTTGGCAAACGGTGTTGGTCAACCCTTTGCCCATGGCGTTTTGGGCCACGCTCATCATGGGCTTTACCCTGCTGGGCCTGGGTTCACTTTTGCTGGGTTTGATTGCGATCATTCCCATGTTGGGCCACGCCAGCTGGCACGCCTACCGTGACCTGGTCGATACCTCCACCTTGCCGGAACGCGGTGCGCAGGCGGGGGGA
Organism: Rhodoferax sp.; assembly: GCA_044339205.1. Lineage (GTDB taxonomy): Bacteria > Pseudomonadota > Gammaproteobacteria > Burkholderiales > Burkholderiaceae_C > Rhodoferax. The sequence continues at coordinate 1,466 of JBIIVW010000126.1, forward strand.
GTCCGCTGATGTTTGGCTATAACGAGGAGCAAATTGCCGCTTTCGGGCTGAGCTTTGGGGTGGGCGGCTTCATGTTGTACATGCTGTTCATCATCGGGCAGCTGGCCTGGGAGTCCAAGGCCGGCAAATTCGGCACCTTTGTCATTTTTCTGGGTTTGGCCTTCGGTATGGTGGGCTTTGTGGCCAAGTACCTGATTCAGTGGGCCTTGAAACTCAATTGAGTTTCAGGTAGATGCCCTTGGTGCCATCACCGTCCTGTTTGAGTGGGTGTTCCTCAAAGCCCAGTTCCTTGGCCAAGCGCAGCATTCGGTCGTTGTAGTCCAGCACCGTGGCGACCAGGCGGTGGGTGCCTTGGGCCCGCAGGTAGGCAATCAGCTTCTTCATTAACAAGAGCCCGAGGCCGCTGCCTTTGAAGTCTGAGCGCACGATGACGCCAAACTCTGCATCCACGTTGTCCGGGTCGGTCATGGCGCGCACCACGCCCAGGGTCTGCGGTTGGCCGTTGGCATCAGCGGCGATGGCGACAAACGCCATTTCGCGGGCATAGTCAATTTGCACCAGCCGGGCCAACTCGCTGCGCTCCATGGTGCGCTTGCTGTAGAACACCCGCATGCGGACGTCTTCTGGGTCCAGGTGCTGCAGAAATTCAGTGTGCAAGGCCTCGTCTTCAGGCCGGATGGGGCGCAAACACAGGCTTCGTTCCTGCCATTGCACCGTTTCTTCCAGATGGGCCGGATAGGGCCGAATGGCAAAGTTGTCGGCGCCAGCCGGCCCCTTGGCGTTGAGGCGGATGCGCGCATCCAGGGCCACCGCGCCCTCAAAGTTGACGATCAGGGGGTTGATGTCCAGCTCGGCGATTTCAGGTATCTCTGCCAGCAAGTGCGACACCGCCACCAGCACGCCATGCAAGGCGGCTTCGTCCACGGCGGGCGTGTCGCGCCAGCCCGCCAACAGGCGCGACACCCGGGTGCGTGACACCAGGGCCCGGGCCAGCGGCACGTTCAGGGGGGGCAGGGCCACGGCGCGGTCCGCCATGACTTCTACCGCAGTGCCCCCTTGCCCAAACAAAATGACCGGGCCAAAGACGCTGTCAATGGTGCTGCCCACAATCAGTTCCTGGGCATGTAGGCGCTGCACCATGGTCTGCACGGTAAAGCCTTGCAGGCGCGCCTGGGGATGCTGGCGCTGGATGCGGGCCAGCATGGTTTGCGCGGCCTCACGCAGATCGGCTTCGTCCTGCAGGTTGAGCGCCACGCCGCCCACGTCGGACTTGTGCGAGATGTCGTCCGACAAAATTTTGAGGACCACCGGAAAACCTAGGGTTCTGGCCCCTTGCACGGCCGCCTCTGGCGTGGCCTCTACGCGCAGGGTCGGCACCACGGTAATGCCGCAGGCGTCCAGCACGGCTTTGGCCTCGGGCTCACTCAACATCTCGCGGCCGGCCGCCAGCGCGCCATCCACCACAGCCCGGATGGCAGGCACATTGGGCCGTTTGCCGGGTTCGGTGGCTGGGGGTGCCTCGGTCAGCTCAAGCTGGTTGCGCCGGTAATTGGTCAGCAGGGAAAAGGCTCGCACCGCTTGCTCAGGTGTTTCAAAGCTGGCCACACCGGCGTCCTGAAATATCTGGCGCGCCTCTGCCACGGCCTTGTCACCCAGCCAGCAACTCATGACGCGCGCGGGTGTCAGTGGCTCATGCGCCACGAGTGGCACCAGGGCGCGCGCAATGTCGGCGCTGGGCACAATGGCTGTGGGGGCGTGGATGAACAACACCGCGCCGCAGGCGGGGTCGTTGGTGAGGATTTTTAACGCCTGCTCGTACCGCGCCACGGGGGCGTCGCCAATGATGTCCACAGGGTTGCCCCTTGACCAATTGGCGGGCAGCACGGCGTCCAGTTGTTTGAAGGTGGCCTCGCTCAGGGTGGCGAGTAGCACGCCTTCATGGGCGGCGGCATCCGCGGCCATGACCCCTGCGCCGCCGCCATTGGTCAGGATGGTGATGGCCTCGTGGCCGTTGGTGCGAAACCGCGACAAGGTCTCGGCGGCTAAAAACAGCTCTTGCAGGGTGTTCACCCGCAGCATGCCGGCGCGGCTGATGGCGGCTTCAAACACCCGATCTGACCCTGCCAGCGCCCCGGTGTGGGAGGCGGCTGCCAGTTGGCCCTGGGGCGAGCGCCCGGCTTTCACCACGATCACTGGTTTATTGCGTGCGGCTGCCCGAGCCGCAGACATGAATTTTCGGGGTGACTCAATGGATTCGGCATAGAGCAGGATGGCGCGCGTTTTGGGGTCGCTGGCCAAAAAATCCAGCATGTCGCCAAAGTCGATGTCGGCGTGTTCACCGAGGGACACGAAGTGGGAAAAACCAATCCCCCGGCCCTGTGCCCAGTCCAGCATGGCTGTGACCAGGGCACCGGATTGCGACACAAAGGCCAACTCGCCCGCCAAGGCGTCAATGTGCGAGAAGCTGGCGTTCAGCCCCTTGTGGGGCGCCAGCAATCCAATGCAGTTGGGCCCCAGTATGCGCAACAGGTGCTTTTGAGCGCCATTGAGCATGGCCTGCTTTTGGGCAGAGTCCATACCCGCCGTGAGTACCACCGCAGCGCGGGTGCCCAAACGCCCCAACTCCGCAATCAAACCTGGGACTGACGCCGGCGGAGTGCAGATCACGGCCAGTGCCGGGACCTCGGGCAGGTCGGCCGCCCGGGCAAACACCGGCTGTCCGTCCAGTTCGCGGTGTTTCAGGTTGACGGCATACAGGTGACCGGCGTAGCTGCCCTGGTGCAGGTTGTGCCAGACCGTGGCGCCCACGCTTCCTGCGCGCAAGGAGGCGCCGAAAACTGCAATGGACTCCGGATCAAAAAGGGCGTCAAGGTGGCGAATGCTCATGGGTCGCTCCGGTGGGTTTCAAGATTCAGCCGACGGCGCGCACCCCGATCAGCAGGCCGTGCAGCCACAGTGCCACCACCACCCAGGCGGCCACACCCAGAATGACGGTGATCCCGGTGGCACGGGCTGTGCCGGTCGGGTAATGTGTGCTGGCCGCGCGGTCCCGCCGGCGTGCAGCCATGAAATCAAGCACGCCCCACGCCAGAAAAGACCCAAACAAGATGACATGCGCCAGGTTGCCATTGGCCAGCAGATGCGCCAGGGCCCAGGTCTTGACGCCCAGAACCATGGGGTGGTGAAGTCGGGTCTTGATCTGGTTGCCTGGCACATAGGCTGCGACCAACAAGATGAATGCGCCCAGCGTCAGGAGTGATGCCAGGTGACGCAGTGCCACCGGCGGGCTCCATAACTGGAAGGGCTGCTGGCGTGCCAGGCCAAACCCCCACACGATCAGACCCAGGCCTGCCACTGAGATGACAGAGTAAAGTCCTTTCCATGGCTGTGGCCCGATGCGGGCCACAGTGCGCGTGCGCCAGTCGTCGGCCACGATGCGTATCGAATGCACGCCCAGAAAAATAACGAGTCCCAGCAGCAGGTAGGTCATGTTTGGCTCAATTGGTCAAAAGTTGTAACTGGGGGGCCAGCGTCATGCTCCCAGGACCCGGTTTTTTCCGGCTCGCTTGGCCAGGTACATGGCCTGGTCAGCCCGACGAATGGCTTCTTGCCCTGATTCATTGGACCCGAGTTGGGCCACACCCGCACTGAATGTGATCAACATTTTTTCGGTCCCTGCCAAAAAGAAGCGTCGGGTGAGTTCTCTCTGAAGGCGGGTCATGGCCTCAATCCCGTTGTCCAGCAAGGTGTCGGGCAGCAGCAGCACAAACTCCTCACCGCCGTAGCGCGCCAGGGTGTCTTGCGGGCGCATGGCTTCGCGCGCCACGGTCGCCAGGTGCGCCAAGGCGGCGTCGCCGGTGGCGTGTCCCAGTTTGTCGTTGAGGGCCTTGAAGTTGTCGATATCCAGCAAGGCCATGCACAAGGGGGTGTCTTGCCGGCGTACTTTGGAGAGCTCACGTTCCAGTGCTTCATCCAAGCCCTGGCGGTTGAGTGCCCCCGTCAGGGGGTCGTGGCGGGCCTGCGCACTGACGCGGTCCAGCTCGCGGTGAAGCTTGGCAATTTCCTCTTCCGTGGCTTGCGCCCTTTCGCGCATGCCACGCAATTCGTCACGCGTTGCCAGACTGTCGTGAGCCATGGTGCGGGTAGCCCCCACCAGATCCTTCATGACCGGCGCAATATCGCTCAGACTTTTGGCTTGCTCGATCAGCCGCGCACTTTCTTCCATCTTGCCTTGAAAGGCGCCCGTGGATTCAGCCATTTGAGACAGGCGATCCACGAAGGTGGCCAGCATCTGGCGCATGTCTTCCTGAGCGTCCAGGGCACGCCCTTTGGCCTCGGTTTGCTTGAAAATGACATCTTTCAAACGGCGCTCCACGTCGTCGAGTCGACGCAGGGTCAGCGGTGGGCTGCAGGCGGTCATGACAGCATCAATTTGCCCCTTCAGCCACTGATCATCCATACTGAGTTCTCCGATGTTTTCGATGATCAAGTGCAGCAGTTTGAGCAAAGTCAGCTTGACCTCGGCCTGGTCCTCTGCCGCAAACGAGAGGCGGTGGCCAAAGTTGCTCAACATGAGCTTGACTGCCACGGCGTCTGCGTTGGGTTGGCGCATCGCTTTAAGCAATGTCTGGGTTTGTTCGTTGAATCGGGCGTCGTCATTGCCCAAGGCAGGCAGCGCATATTCGATCAGCCGGGCAATTTGTTCAAAAAACTCTGATGTCAGGGCGGGAGCAGACGCAGACATCTGTGCCATCGGGGCGGAAATCATGGCGGCTGCGCCTCTGGTGTCCCCTGGCGCAGGCTCTGGTGCGGGCGGACTGAAACCACCATAAGCCATCAGCGCGTTTTTGACGCCAGTCCAGCTGAGTTGTCCGATGGCTGAGTCGAGCAGGCCGCGCTGGCGCTGCTGTCCCGGCGTCTTGGTGGGTAGGGACTGCGAGATGTCCCGGAGCCTTTCCACGGGAAACGGAGGGTCGATGGGAATGCCGGCCACCTCGCAGTAGATGGCTTGGTAATTGGCGGGGGTGGGTGCCAGCTTGCGCACAGTCAATTGCTTGAGTGTTTCACGCGCGATTTCGAACGGCTTCTTGTCAGTCATGATCTGTTGCTACTAAAAAAGTAGCTTCTTGGGTATGTGTAACTGCGGCTGGAGGCTGATTTGACCACTAATGAAGATGAACAAAGCCACCCCATCAGTCATTTGGCAAATTCAGCATAACACCGCAGGTTGCCCGACCGGACCTGAAGACTCCGCCAAGGTAGGGGCGAGAGGGTTTGCAGCGCAAGCCGCTCAGGCCGTTACTTTGATGCCCTGGATTTCCGTGGACGTGAAGCAGTCCGTGGCAACAGGAGGGCGATCAGCTTCTCGCAATCCGTCTCCGACATGTAGCGCGGCACCGGGTAGTTGGTGTCGGCCTCGCGGCAGGCTGCCCTGGCCAGAGCGGGAATATCGGCTTTGCGCAGTTCGGCCAGTTGCTGTGGCAAGCCCAGATCATGGCTGAGCGCTTTAATCGAGGCAATGAACTTCTCTGCCAGCAACTCATGTGTTTCGCCCTGTGTTCCCACTTTGGCCTGCACGGCGAGCACGGCCAGTTTGTGTTGAACGCTGGTGCCGTAAAACCGCAGAACGTGGGGCAGCACGAGGGCGTTGGCCAAGCCATGAGGCGTGTGATAAACAGCGCCCAACTGGTGCGCAATCGCGTGGACATAACCCACGCTGGCGCGGGTGAACGCAAATCCTGCATAGGTGGCGGCCAGCGCCATTTTTTCACGCGCCACCAGGTCTTTGCCGTGCTGGCAGGCGGTTCGCAGGTTATCAAAGATCATGGCCACGGCGGCCAGGGCCATGCGGTCGGTGTAGTGGGTCGACCAGTGGCCAAGAAACGCCTCAATGGCGTGGGTCAGGGCGTCCATGCCAGTGGCAGCCGTGATGTCGGGCGGCAGTCCGGTCATCAAGGCAGGGTCAAGCGCCGCCATTCGGGGCACCAGCCGAGAATCGGTCATCACCAGTTTCTTGTGCTCATCAGGGTCCGAGATGACGGCGACAACAGACACCTCGGATCCGGTGCCCGCCGTGGTGGGCACGGCATACAAGGGCACAGGCGGGTAGCGACCCCGGAAGTATCCCACCAGTTGGCGCGGCGATCTCCCGTTGGCCGCGCACAAGGCAATGGCTTTGGCAGCATCCATCACCGAGCCGCCACCCATGGCAATGATGGCATCACATTGTTCCGACTGAAACAGGGCGACGCCTTGCTCAATGAGTGGGATCGGTGCGTCCTGCGTGATCTCGGCAAACGCCGCAAAGGGCGTGCCGCCAAGGGTCAGGGCGTGGGTCAGGTTCCGGTGCAAGCCTAACCGGGCAATGAGGTGATCCGTGACCAGCAGGACTTTGTGATGCGAAAACCCCGCTACCGCCTGCCCCAATCGACCACTGGCGCCGGGCCCGACCAACAGGGTGGGTTGGGGTATGGGGATAATGCGCGTCAAGACACCGGCCACGCGCATGATGCCTGCCAGGCCCACTGAGCGACCCAAGTCGCCAATCAATTCTGAAATCACGATGGTCCTCCCCGCGCTGTTGCCGTAAATCCAGTTTAGCCAGCGCGCGCAAAAGTGAGGTGCTGCAGTCGGTGCCAAATCAGGCTTGATTGATTATTCGCATATAAAAGCGCCCCTGTTTTTCCGACGATCAACCGATGAAGAAAGTCGTGAGCATCAGCCTGGGTAGCTCCCGCCACAATTTCCAGTTCGTGGCGCCATTCATGGGCGAGAACATCCATGTTCAGCGTGTCGGGGCGAATGGCAGTTTGGACGCGGCCGTGAAGCTGCTCAAGCGTTGGGAAAAGCAGGCCACTGTGCTGGGTCTGGGTGTCGATGAAGATGCTCACCGCACGGGCTTGCGCTCTTCAACGGACAGGACCAGTGGCCGATTGGCGGGTTGGGTCAAGCGCATCCCGGTGACGACCGGGGGGCGTCTCAATGAAATCCTGCAAGAGTGGGCCATGCGCCATGTGCAAAACAAGTGGGAGGGCTATTTCAACAATGCCCGGGTGCTTTTTTTCTCGGGCCTGGGCAATTACAGACTGGCCCTGGCCCTGTCGGAGTTCACCCAGAACCTGCAATTTGCCGATCCTCTGACGCAGTTGGGGGTGCCCAAGTTTTTGACATCCTTCCAAACGCTGGACCTCTATGCAGCGGGTGCGCACCAGGTCTTGGATTGGATCCCGACTGACGTCATGGCGTCAGGCCCCGCCCAAGCCTGGACCCGGTTTGTGTTGCGGTCGGCCATGCGTGAGGCCACGGTTATCGTCGCACCCGTGCACGCGCTGGATGATTTCGGGGCGCAGGAGTTGGCTGGCAAGACCCTGATCACCTCGTCTGTCAGTGAGGTGCGCTTGGCGCTGTTCCGAGACAAAGGCGTGCATCTGGTGGTGGATGGTGCCCAGAACCTGGCAGGCCATGTCTTGGGGCCGCATGTGCTGGACGCCATGATCCTGGCAGCCAGCAACAAGGCCGCTGATGAGCTGACGCAGGACGACTATCTGGAGATCATCGGCAGCGAGAAGATGGCACCCCGGCTGATTCACCCCTGCGGCTTCAAGCGTGTGAACCGCTTTGCGTTTGTCATTCACCCCTTGTCGCAAGAGTATTTCAAAATCGTCAAACCCGTTGACTGGCTGTCCAGGGTGTCGCCCCCCCTGGTGATGAATGTCTTGGAGAAGGCGCTGGCCTATGCGCCTCCTTTTGTCTATTCCAGGGTGACAGGCATCAAGTCGCCCACGGGCGTGGAAGCCGAAGGCTGGCTGATTTCGGTTGGCGGCACGCCCCGTGAAATCATGGCCCACAGCCCCGAATTTACCTACTATCGTTTGTTGGCTGCGGCTGAAATGGCCCGGCGTCTGGGTGCCCAGATCATGGGCTTGGGCGCGTTCACCAAGGTGGTGGGCGATGCCGGCGTGACGGTGGCCAAACGGGCGCCCCTGCCCATCACCACCGGCAACAGTTACAGCGCCTCAGGCGCCCTGTGGGCTGCGCACGATGCCCTGCTGCGGCTGCAGTTGCTGCCCGCTCCCGAAACGGGACAAAAGGTGAAGTTCAAGGCGATGGTGGTGGGCGCCTCGGGTGCGATTGGCTCGGTCTGCGCCCGTTTGCTGGCGATGGTGGCCGAGACGGTGTACCTGGTGTCTCCCGAGA
>JBIIVW010000033.1:0-22146 GCA_044339205.1 Rhodoferax sp.
GCTCCCGAAACGGGACAAAAGGTGAAGTTCAAGGCGATGGTGGTGGGCGCCTCGGGTGCGATTGGCTCGGTCTGCGCCCGTTTGCTGGCGATGGTGGCCGAGACGGTGTACCTGGTGTCTCCCGAGACCGCCAAGTTGCTGGCGCTCAAAGAATCCATTTTGAAGGTGGCACCGGAAGCCAGGATTCATCTGTCGTCAAGCACCGACAAGCACATTGCCGACATGGACATGATCGTTACCGCCACCTCTGGTGCTGGCAAGCAGGTGCTGGACATCATGAAGGTCAAACCGGGCTGTGTCATCACCGATGTCGCGCGGCCCCTGGACTTGCCACCCAGTGAGGTGGCCAAGCGCCCGGACGTGCTGGTGATCGAATCCGGCGAGATTCACCTGCCCGGCGAGGTTGAGATGAAAAATATTGGTTTGCCCAAAAATGTGGCTTACGCCTGCCTCGCTGAAACCATTGTGCTGGCACTGGAGGGGCGCTTTGAGAGCTACACCGTGGGCCGTCACATTGAATGGGAGAAGGTGCGCGAGATTTACAAACTGGGCCTCAAGCATGGCATGCAGCTGGCGGCCATCTCCGGTGTGAACGGTGTGTTTTCCGATGGCGATATTGCCCGGGTGCGCGACCTGGCGGTGGCGGCCCGCGCGAAGGCATCTGGATCCAAAAAGAAGCGGATATCCAGGCGGGCCTGAAACGCGCTATTGCTGCCAACGCCACTTTGGCTACACTGATACCAAATTGTGGCGAACTAAAGGAGCATTGATGAAACCCGTGATGGAATTGTTAAAAGGCCGTGAGGCGGCGGTTTATCAGGTTGCCTCTTCGGTGACCGTCTTTGAAGCGCTGCATTTGTTGGCGGAGTACGGCGTCGGCGCCCTGATCGTCGTTGACGATGGCAAACTCGTTGGGGTTGTTTCTGAGCGAGACTACACACGCAAGGTTGCTTTGCAGGGTAAAAACTCCAAGGAAACAACCGTAGCCGAGATCATGACTGCCAATGTGATTTCAGTGGCACCTACCACCGGAACCCATGCCTGCATGACGCTCATGAGTCAAAAGAAGATTCGCCACCTGCCTGTGGTGGACGGCGCCAAGGTGCTGGGCATGATTTCCATTCGCGACATCATGGATGACATCATTGCCGACCATGAACAGACAATTTCACAGCTGACGAGTTACATCAGCAGCTAGTTCAGGTGTCGATATTGCCAGCGCGCAGCGCGTTGGCTTCAATAAACTCCCGGCGTGGCTCGACCTCATCGCCCATGAGCATGGTGAACACGCGGTCAGCCTCAATCGCATCGTCGATCTGCACTTTAAGCAGGCGGCGGACGGTCGGGTCCATGGTGGTTTCCCAGAGTTGGATGGGGTTCATCTCGCCCAAGCCTTTGTAGCGTTGGCGTGAGGTGGCGTTTTCCGCTTGAGCGATGAGCCAGCTCATGGCTTCACGGAAATCGCTGACCTTTTCCTCTTTTTGACGCTCGCCTTCGCCACGCATGACCTTGGCACCTTCACTGAGCAAACCCCGGAAGGTATTGGCGGCTTCAGCCAGTGCCGCATAGTCGGCGCCGTGCACAAAGTCCTGGGTCAACACGCTGCTTTTCACGTTGCCATGGTGGCGACGGCTGATGCGCAAGATGGGCTTGTCGGTACGTACGTCGAACTCACCGGCCACTTCGGCGTCTGGCAATTTGGCTTGCAGTGCAGCGGCCGAGATTTCGGCGTCAGCCACGGTGTCGAGGTTCAGCGCCACGCCGTCCGCGATGGAGCGCAGTGCTTCGGCATCCATGAAATTGCGCAGGCGAGCAATCACCGCTTGGGCCACTTGGTGCTTGCGCGCCAACTCGGCCAAGGTGTCACCACTGAGGGTGGTGCCGTTGTCCCCGCCGGTATGCACCGAGGCATTCACCAGCGCGATGCGCAGCAAAAAGCCATCCAGCGCGGGCGCGTCCTTCAGGTACAACTCCTCTTTGCCAGCCTTCACTTTGTAGAGCGGCGGCTGAGCGATGTAGATATGGCCACGCTCAACCAGCTCGGGCATTTGGCGGTAGAAAAAGGTTAGCAGCAGCGTGCGGATGTGGGCACCGTCAACGTCGGCATCGGTCATGATGATGATGCGGTGGTAGCGCAGCTTGGCGACATTGAAGTCATCATTGCCTGTGGTGCCGCCGGCCTTGCCGATGCCGGTGCCCAAAGCAGTGATCAAGGTCAAAATTTCGTTGCTGGTCAGCAGCTTCTCATAACGCGCTTTTTCAACATTCAGGATCTTGCCGCGCAAGGGCAGAATCGCCTGGAATTTACGGTCGCGGCCTTGTTTGGCAGAGCCTCCCGCAGAGTCACCCTCGACGATGTAGATCTCGCACATGGCGGGGTCTTTTTCCTGGCAGTCGGCCAGTTTGCCGGGCAAGCCCATGCCGTCAAGCACGCCCTTGCGGCGGGTCATGTCGCGTGCTTTGCGGGCCGCTTCACGGGCCCGGGCAGCTTCAATGATTTTGCCCACGATGATTTTGGCATCGGCCGGGCGCTCCTGCAGGTAGTCGTGCAGCAGGCGGCTGACAATGTCTTCCACCGGGCCACGCACCTCGCTGCTCACGAGCTTGTCTTTGGTCTGGCTGCTGAACTTGGGCTCTGGCACTTTGACGCTCAAGACGCAGCACAGGCCTTCGCGCATGTCGTCGCCTGTGACTTCAACTTTGGCTTTTTTGGCGATTTCGCTGTCGTCAATGTACTTGTTGATGACGCGGGTCATGGCCGCACGCAGGCCGGTCAGATGGGTGCCGCCATCGCGTTGTGGAATGTTGTTGGTGAAGCACAGCACTTGCTCGTTGTAGCCGCTGTTCCACTGCATGGCCACTTCGACACCGATATTGGTGTTTTGATCGCTCTGGCGGTCGCCCATGGCGTGGAAGATGTTGGGGTTCAACACCGTCTTGCCCTTGTTGATGAAGTTGACAAAACCCTTGACGCCACCGGCACCCGAGAAGTCGTCTTCCTTGCCGCTGCGTTCGTCTTTCAGACGAATCCGCACGCCATTATTCAGAAAGCTGAGTTCACGCAAGCGCTTGCTCAATATCTCGTAGTGGAAGTCGGTGTTGGTCTGGAAAATCTCCAGATCGGGCAAAAAGTGCACTTCAGTGCCGCGCTTTTCGGTCTCGCCAATCACCTTCATGGGGGAGACTTCAACGCCGTTCACTATTTCAGTGATGCGGTTTTGTACGAAGCCCTTGCTGAACTCCATGACATGGATTTTTCCATCGCGCCGGATGGTCAGCCGCAGCATTTTGCTCAACGCATTAACGCAGCTCACGCCCACGCCGTGCAGACCGCCCGAGACTTTGTAACTATTCTGGTTGAACTTGCCGCCTGCGTGCAATTCAGTCAGTGCAATCTCGGCCGCTGAACGCTTGGGTTCATGTTTGTCGTCCATTTTGACGCCGGTCGGAATGCCACGACCATTGTCGACCACCGACACCGAGTTGTCCGAATGGATGGTGACCAGGATGTCATCGCAGTGACCGGCCAAAGACTCATCAATCGAGTTGTCCACCACCTCAAATACCAAGTGGTGCAAACCTGTTCCGTCGGATGTGTCGCCGATGTACATGCCGGGGCGTTTGCGCACGGCTTCGAGCCCTTCCAGAATCTGGATGGAGCCTTCGCCATAGGCCTCGGACGCGCCGGCCTGATGTGCATCAATGGTGGGCTGAAAGTTGGAGCTGTCGCTCGTGCCTTCGCCTGTATGCACGCCCTCATCGCCATTTTCGGTGAGTTGAACTGGCTTGTTTTCTTCTGTCATGGCTAACTTCTAATCAGTTGAATGACCAAACCCGCCGTAGCTGTATTGCTGATCGGGGGCTCGGGCTTTGTATTGCTACAAATATAGTGGGTTCAAATTCGCATGGGCATCACCACGTATTTGAACGTGGAGTTGTCCGGGATGGTGAAAAGCGCAGAACTGTTGCCGTCAGACAGCTCAAGCTTCACCATGTCCTGGCTCATATTGTTCAACGCATCGATCAGGTAAGTGACATTGAAGCCGATTTCGATGCTGTCACCACCGTAGTCAATATCGAGCTCATCAACTGCTTCTTCCTGCTCTGCATTGTTGGACGCCACACGCAGAGTGCCCGGATCGATGTTCAACCGAACGCCTTTGAACTTGTCGCTGGTCAAAATAGCGGTTCGTTGCAACGTTGCAAGCAGGGCCGTTCGGCCCAGCGTGATGCTGTTTTTGTGGTTCTTGGGGATGACGCGGTTGTAATCGGGGAACTTGCCTTCGACCAGTTTGGTCACAAACTCCATACCGCCAAAACTGAACTTGGCCTGGTTTCCGGCAAACTGCATTTCAATCGCGCCTTCAGCGTCAGAGAGCAGGCGCTGCAGTTCGATCACCGTTTTGCGTGGCAAGATGACTTCTTGCTTGGGCACATCCACATCCAGCGTCGCGGAAGCGAAAGCCAGGCGGTGGCCATCGGTGGCAACCAAGCTCAGCTGATTGCCTTCGGCCACAAACAAAATACCATTCAGGTAGTACCGGATGTCATGGACTGCCATGGCAAATGACACTTGGCTCAGCAGGTCTTTGAGTGCCTTCTGAGGTACGCTAAATACAGGGCCGAAGTTAGCGGCTTCCTGCACCAGAGGAAAGTCTTCCGCTGCCATGGTTTGCAGCGTGAATTTGCTTTTCCCGCCCTTGAGAATCAGTTTGGATGCACTCGATTCCAGCGATACCGTCTGATCGGCTGGCATGGTCCGCAAAATATCTATCAGCTTGCGTGCGCCGACAGTTGTTGTGAAGTCACCCATGTCACCACCGAGTTCGGCGGTGGTACGAATTTGAATCTCCAGATCACTGGTGGTGACCTCCATCAGGGGTCCCGTTTTTCGCATCAACACGTTGGCCAAAATAGGCAAAGTATGGCGACGTTCAACGATACCGGCAACCGACTGCAGCATCGATAAAACTTTGTCTTGTGTGGCCTTCAGGACAATCATGTCAACCTCTTGTTAAATATGGTGTTTTGAATCTTGGACATGACAAAGTGTCAGATCCAATTTGTTTGGTTGCCGTTGTTTTCCTGCGTTCACGCCATCAGCCCTTGAGCGTCTGTTCCAGAACGTGAAGCTGTTGATTCAACTCGGTCATTTGCAGTCTTTCTCCCCCGATCTTACGCACCGCGTGCAGCACGGTGGTGTGATCGCGACCGCCAAACAGCTCTCCAATTTCAGGCAGACTTTTTTGCGTCAATTCTTTGGCGAGGTACATGGCGATTTGGCGCGGCCGCGCGATGCTGGCCGGCCGCTTCTTTGAATACATGTCTGCAATCTTGATCTTGTAATAGTCTGCCACGGTCTTTTGAATGTTTTCGACCGAGATTTGACGGTTTTGAATAGACAGCAGGTCACGAAGGGCCTCGCGGGCGAGCAGGATAGAGATTTCTTTTTGGTTAAAACGCGAATAAGCGAGAATCTTGCGCAACGCGCCTTCCAACTCACGCACATTGGAGCGTACATTCTTGGCAACAAAAAAAGCCACTTCCTCCGGCATATCAATGCCCTCAACACGTGCCTTGTTGATCAGAATGGCGACACGCATTTCGAGTTCTGGCGGCTCAATGGCAACAGTCAGCCCCGAATCAAAGCGCGATACCAGTCGTTCGTGAATGTCGGCCAAACCCTTAGGGTAAGTGTCACTGGTCATCACGATGTGCGATTTTTTAGCTAGCAAAGCCTCAAACGCGTTGAAGAACTCTTCCTGGGTGCGTTCTTTGTTAGCAAAAAACTGCACATCATCAATGAGAAGCAGGTCAAGCGAGTGATAGCGTTCCTTAAATTCGTCAAAGGTCTTGCGTTGGTAGGCTTTAACCACATCCGATACGAACTGCTCCGCATGGATGTAGAGCACTTTGGCGGTGGGTCTGTCCGCCAGCAGTCGATTGCCCACGGCGTGCATCAAGTGGGTCTTGCCCAAGCCGACGCCACCATAAATAAACAGAGGGTTGTACAAGTGTCCGGGCATGCCCGCCACGTGCATGGCGGCTGCCCTTGCCATTCGGTTGGCCGTACCTTCAATCAGCGAATCAAACGTAAGTGCTGTGTTGAGGCGGTTTTTGAGGTTGCCAGCCGTACGGTCTTCACCAATATCAACGGTTTCTTCAACGGGCGCTGCTTCAACAGAGCGTTGCAATGTCTGGTTTCGGGCGGGCGCTTCCCGAGGAGCAAGCGCTAACTCGACGCGGACAGCCTGACCCGACAAATTTTCTAGCAGGTTTGAGATGCGGCTGCTGTACTGCGCCCTGATCCAATCCATTTTGAATCGGTTGGCGACAAAAATAGTGACTTTGGTGAGGTCGTCAGTGATCTGCGCGGAGAGTGGCTTGATCCAGGTGTTGAACTGCTGTTCAGGAAGCTCCTGTGCCAGTTGGTCGACGCAAATTTGCCACAGGCTTTGGCCAGCACCGTGGCCCGTAGAACCAGGTTGGCTGGCGGATTGTCCCGATGTCATTATTGGTGTCAGCTTCTGTGGATAGTTATGAATTGGCGGGTCTGCAATTGTAATTTATCAAGACTTTATCCACAAGCTGGCCCCGCTTCATCTCTACTTCCAGTATCGCTGGCAGTGAGAACCGCAAGGTGTTGCCGGGATTGAGAAAGTTTGCGATAATCTATGGTTCCTCCAATTGAGTTGGGGGAGATAGAACCGCGGCCTCTAGCTTTTTTGATAACTTTCAAAAACTTTGGGTCGTAATTGAGCCCTTTAGGATTTCCAAAAAATGAAACGCACTTACCAGCCCTCCAAGATCAAACGCGCCCGCACCCACGGCTTTCTGGTTCGCATGAAAACCCGCGGTGGCCGCGCTGTGATCAATGCTCGTCGCGCCAAGGGTCGCAAGCGTCTGGCGGTATAACTCTGGTCGGTAGCATGGCGCGCAGTTTCACTGCCGTACCTGTGCTGTCTCAAATTGCAGCGACTAAAAACCCGTAGCCAGTTTCAGGCTGCACTGGCAGGCGGCACGGTAGCGCGTACAAGCCACTTTGCATTGCATTGCGTGTTACTGCCCATGGCGCTGAGCAGTCAAAAAGCGATCGAAGCTGAGCAATCCAGCCCAGTGGCAGCCTCGTTATTTTCTGTGCATGGCGTGTGGATGGGGGCCATGGTTCCCAAGCGCTGGGCCAAAAGGGCTGTGACGCGCAACGCCATCAAGCGTCAGATCTATAACGTGAGCCAAGAGTTTGAAGCGCTGTTGCCAATGGCTGCACATGTTGTGCGGTTGCGTTCAGGATTCGACAAAGCTCATTTCATTAGCGCTACATCTGACGCACTGAAGGCGGCAGTAAATCAAGAGTTGCGACAATTGTTTACTCGGGCTGCAGCTTCGGCAGGGCTTCGTGCTGAGGTTAGGAAATGAAGGCCTTGCTGATTGGGATCGTCAAAGGATACCGGCTACTGCTCAGCCCATGGCTTGGCTTTGGCTGTCGATTCGAGCCGACTTGTTCCGCGTATTCGTTGTCTGCGCTTCAAACGCATGGCGCTGCGGCCGGAAGCTACCTGACGCTGAAGCGTCTTGTTCGTTGTCAACCTTGGTGCAGTGGCGGGCACGACCCTGTCCCACAAGAAAAGCCTCGATTTTTTTCTCAGCTAATTTTCTCTCCCACTAAAAAGAAGTCCCCATGAACGATATTCGGCGCACCATTTTGTGGGTGATTTTTGGTTTTTCGATTGTTCTGTTGTGGGATCAATGGCAGGTCCACAACGGCCGAAAAGCCACCTTTTTTCCTGGCTCGGTTCAGACGACGCCTGTTGCAGCTCCGCCCGTGGCACCATCATCAAGCGTGCCGACGGGTATGCCCTCATCTGGTAACTCGTCTGCCGGCGTTGCGCAGGTCCCAGGCTCCCCTCTGCCTCTTGCTTCCGCTGCGCCTGTTGTTCAGCGCGAAAAGGTCACGATTCAGACCGACGTACTCAAGCTGACACTAGACTCCGAGGGCGGGTCTGTGGTGAAAGCCGAGTTCACCAAGCATCTGGACATGTTTGACAAAGCCAAGAACTTTGTGCTTTTGGACGACAACAAGGATCGCGTTTATTTGGCGCAAACTGGTTTGATTGCGGGAGAAGCCGGCGGCAGCTTTCCGACACACAAGACG
Organism: Rhodoferax sp.; assembly: GCA_044339205.1. Taxonomy (GTDB): domain Bacteria; phylum Pseudomonadota; class Gammaproteobacteria; order Burkholderiales; family Burkholderiaceae_C; genus Rhodoferax. The sequence continues at coordinate 8,153 of JBIIVW010000033.1, forward strand.
GTGATGACGATCATGCCAGGCGAGCGCTCGCTCAAAGACGGTGAAAACGAACTTGTTATTCGCTTCGAGTCACCCGAAGTTGGCGGCTTGAAGTTGCTGAAGACGTTTACTTTGAAGCGCGGCTCCTATGCCATCGATGTCAAGCATGAGGTGGTGAATGTGGGCGCTTCGGCTACATCTGCCCAACTGTATCTGCAGTTGGTGCGTGACGGTAACAAGCCGCCGGGCGAGTCTTCGTTCTACTTTACCTTTACGGGTCCCGCCATTTATACCGAGGCCAAAAAATATCAGAAGGTGGAATTCAGCGATATTGAAAAAGGCAAAGTGGATATTGAAAAGGCGGCGACCAACGGCTATGTCGCCATGGTGCAGCACTATTTTGCGAGCGCTTGGATTTTGGGAGATGGCATTAATCGCGACCTCTTCATGCGCAAGGTAGACACCAACCTTTACGCGACAGGGATGATTACCCCCTTGGGTTCAATCGCACCAGGAAGCTCTAAAACGGTTGATTCAAAGTTTTTTACAGGTCCACAAGAAGAGAAGGTTCTTGAGGCTTTGGCTCCGGGCCTGGAGTTGGTTAAAGATTATGGATGGTTGACCATTTTGGCCAAGCCGTTGTACTGGCTTCTCGACAAGCTGCATAGCTTCATCAATAACTGGGGCTGGTCGATTGTGGCTCTGGTGGTTCTGTTGAAGGCGGCCTTTTATTGGCTCAATGCCAAGGCTTACGCAAGCATGGCGAAGATGAAGGCAGTTAATCCAAAGATCACTGAAATGCGCGAGCGTTTGAAAGACAACCCGCAGCAAATGCAGCAGGAGATGATGCGCATTTATCGTGAGGAAAAAGTCAACCCCATGGGCGGTTGCTTCCCCATCATGATTCAGATCCCTGTATTCATTGCCCTTTACTGGGTGTTGCTTTCCAGCGTTGAAATGCGAAATGCACCATGGGTGCTGTGGATTCACGACCTGTCTTCACCTGATCCGTTCTATATTTTGCCGCTCATCATGACGTTGACCACGGTGCTGCAGACTGCGCTTAACCCGGTCCCGCCAGATCCGATGCAAGCCAAGTTGATGTGGTTTATGCCGCTTGCTTTCAGCGTGATGTTTTTCTTCTTCCCGGCAGGTCTGGTGTTGTACTGGATCACCAACAACATTCTGTCAATTGCGCAGCAGTGGGCTATCAACACTCGGATGGGTGTGCCACCGCAGTTCAATTTGCCTAAGTTCAAATAGAGAAAATGTTGCGATCCAGCCCGCCTTGTGAGCGGGATCGCTGACATTCACCGTGATGTTGCCACGCCATCAGGATCCTATTGTTGCGGTTGCCACGGCGCCAGGTCGAGGTGCCGTAGGTATCGTCAGGGTCAGCGGAAAGAGTCTCGATGCCTTGATCCTGGCACTTTGCGGACGACAACTCAAGCCGCGAGAAGCCACCTACACGCCGTTTCTCGATCAAACGGGAGTCGCCATTGATATGGGTTTGGCGATTTACTTTGCAGCCCCTCATTCTTTTACTGGCGAAGATATTCTGGAATTGCAGGCACACGGGGGACCGGTGGTCTTGCAGCTTCTTTTGGCCCGATGTCTGGAGGCCGGGGCAGAAATCGATCCAGCCTGCCAACTTCCCCGTCTGACCGGGCTCAGGGTGGCATTGCCTGGTGAATTTTCAGAGCGTGCTTTCCTCAACGACAAAATGGATCTGGCGCAGGCTGAAGCCATCGCGGATCTCATTGATGCCAGCACGGAGGCGGCTGCTCGCAGTGCCAGCCGAGCCTTGGTGGGCGAATTTTCAAAGGAGATACACAAGCTCAGGGATGCGTTGGTTCACTTGCGCATGCTGGTGGAAGCGACGCTGGACTTTCCCGAGGAAGAGATTGATTTCCTGCGCAAGGCGGATGCACACGGGCAGTTGCGATGGCTCGCGAAAACGCTGCAAACCGTGCTGCAACGAACCCGTCAGGGGGCTTTGCTTCGCGAGGGAATCCGGGTTGTGATTGCTGGCCAGCCCAACGCGGGAAAGTCGTCCTTGCTCAATGCGTTAGCGGGTGCCGAGCTCGCGATCGTGACTCCCGTTGCAGGGACGACCCGTGACAAAGTGCAGCAGACGATTCAGATCGAAGGTGTCCCCGTGCATGTAGTGGATACAGCGGGCTTGCGTGACAGTCAGGATGAGGTCGAGAAAATTGGGATTTCACGAGCTTGGGATGCGATCGAAACGGCGGATGTCGTTCTGTTTTTGCACGATCTGACCCGCGCAGATGCGGTTGATTACAGGGAAAATGATCAAGAAATTGCGCGAGTGATTGCTCAGAAAGTGCCCCCGCGAGTTCCCGTGATTGATGTCTGGAACAAAGCCGATGCGGTGGATTGCCAAATGGATGATGGTGGGTTGGCGTTATCTGCCAAAACGGGAGCCGGGCTGGAATTCTTGCGCCAAAGGTTGTTGGAGGTGGCTGGATGGCAGGCTCTACCAGAAGGCGCGTACATCGCAAGGGCACGTCATGTGCAGGCCTTGCGAAATGTTGGCAGCCACTTGGCACACGCCACGGCGCACTTGGACTCCAGTGCGCAAGCGCTGGATCTCATGGCTGAAGAGCTCAGGCTCGCACAGAATGCACTGAATGAAATAACCGGCGAATTTACATCAGATGATCTTCTGGGGGTGATATTCTCCGAGTTTTGCATCGGGAAATAGGGTTCCCCCGCTCCCGCATTGATCGCGATGTTTGCCTGACGCAGTAAGTGCTTTCTGGAAAAAACTATGTCAATATTCAGCTGGTTCAGCACCAAGAGAGTTGAATCTCAAACAGCATCACCCTACAGTTCAGATCTTGGACATGTCGATGCGACTGTTCCTATAGCGCCATCTGACCGGCCTCGTGCAAAGCTTGCCCAGCCGCCTGCCAATCATGCAGCCAATCGGAAAACAGAGCGACTGGAACGCAGGGAGCTTGTCTATGGCGTGGTGCGTGATTCGATGACCCGGGCAGGCGTGCTGGCGGCCAGTTTTAAGTTCAAGGTTCTGTCACTTGATGTCGGCGGATATCAGTATCTGATTATGGTTGACCTCGCCCATCAGGCAGCTGGAGATACGGCTCGTCTGGCCGAAATCGAAGCCATGGTCGCACAAGCGGCCAAAATGCGTCACGGTATTTTGGTCACCGCTGTATATTGGCGGGTTAACGGACACGTGACAGCCGGGCTGTCAACAGTGCAATCCCCAGCCACCGCCGAGAGTGCGCATGGGTCTCCTCGGGAGCTTCAAAAAGCCACCCTTGGATCTCAAATTCCGCCAGTGCCCACGGCGCAGCCGACCACTGACAGGCAAGTCCCAAGATACGAGCCTTTGCAGGCAGACGAGGTCGCAGCGTTCAAGCGCGCTTTGGAGAGTGCCTTGCCGACCACCCCCCTTTCAGCTCCCGGAAAAATCACCAAGTCAGGGCCTCGCAACACCACGCCTCAGCCTGATTTCGAAGATACGCAGATCGTCTCGCCGGAGGAGTGTCATTCACCTTTGAGCGTTACCCAATACGGCGATTTGAACTGACGCCAAGGCTGTTGTTAATTTCCTTCAAAGTGAAGGAGTGTGAAGAGTGGTAAACCGGCGGCTCGCAGTTTTTCGGATCCACCAAGCTCCGGCAAATCCACGATAGCGGCACCCTCCATGACATGGGCACCGAGTTTTTCCAGCAATTTTTTGCCAGCCATCATCGTGCCGCCTGTTGCAATAAGGTCGTCAATGAGCAAAACGCGGTCGCCCGGCTTCACAGCATCGGTATGGAGCTCCACGGTGGCGCTGCCATATTCGAGTTCGTAGGTTTCTTCCACCGTTGTAAACGGTAGCTTCCCCTTTTTTCGAACGGGTACAAAGCCAACATTCAGCTCGTAGGCGATTACCGCGCCGAGGATAAACCCTCTGGCATCCAGGCCCGCCACCACATCGGGCCGCATGGCCGGATCCATGTAACGGTGGACAAAGGCATCAATAAGAATGCGGAAAACTTTGGCATCTTGTAAGAGCGGCGTGATGTCGCGGAATTGCACGCCGGGTGTCGGCCAGTCAGGGACTGTGCGTATGTGGTCTCTGAGGTATTGATTGACACTTCTGTTTTGCATGGCTTAGCAGTGGGAGACTTAAAACCGTATTGTGCATCCGGCTTGTCATCTGCAAGTAATAGCTCGGTCAGCCTCTGAGCAACATTTGCGTCGCAACCGCCAAAGCGTCGGCACGCCCTGAGAGAACCAGCGTGTCGCCGTCCTTTATGAGTGGGTCTTGCGCAATCGGAACAACCTTGCCGTCACTGCGGCGCAAGTTGACGATCTGTACGCCCACTGATGGCAGGGAAAAATGACTTATTGCCTGACCAATGGAAGTCGCGCCAGAAGACAGGGTGATGGATGACAGGCGCTCCTGGTGGAGCTCATCCACAGAGTCATCATCAGCGCCATGGAAGTAACCCCGCAGCAGGTTGTAGCGCGCATCGCGCTGATCCTGAGCAATGCGAATGACACGTCGCATGGGTACCCCAACCAGGGCCAACGCGTGACTGGCCAGCATCAAGGATCCTTCAATCGCTTCAGGAACCACCTCGGTAGCGCCGGCTTGACGCAGCAGATCCAGGTCATGGTCGTCCTGTGTCCGGACAATAACCGGGACTTGAGAAGCATGCGATCGGGTGTGTGCCAGCACCTTCATGGCGCCCTGGACTTCAAGGTACGTGATGACCACTGCACTGGCGCGTGCCAGCCCCGCCGCCATCAAGGCCGGTAACCTAGCCGCGTCTCCAAAGACAACAGAGTCTCCTGCCGCTGCTGCCTGGCGCACCCGGTCGGGGTCCAGATCCAGTGCGATGTAGGGAATACTTTCGCGCTCCAGCATGCGGGCGAGGTTCTGCCCACAGCGGCCGTAGCCACAGATGATGACGTGTTTGTTGACGTTGATCGACTTGCGGGCGATCGTCGTCATCTGCAAAGACTGCTGGAGCCACTCACTGCTGACCAGTTTCATGACGATTCGGTTGCTGTACAAAATGATGAACGGCGTGGCCATCATGGAGAGAACCATACTGGCCAATATAGGGTTCAACAGGGCAGGTGGAACCAGCGCATTGGCTTGGGCGAGGGTAAGCAACACAAAGCCGAATTCGCCCGCTTGGGCCAGGTAGAGTCCGGTCCGCATTGATACGCCTGCCGTCGCACCCAGCCCACGGGCCAGCAAGGCCACAATCACTGCCTTGAAAAGGACAGGTAGCGTGACCAATAAAAGCACCAGCGGCCATCGCTCAAAGACCATCCGCCAATCCAGCATCATGCCAATGCTGATAAAAAACAGCCCCAGCAGTACGTCATGGAATGGTCGTATATCGGTTTCCACCTGATGCTTGTATTGGGTTTCGGAAATCAGCATGCCTGCGATAAAGGCGCCGAGTGCCAGACTCAAGCCGGCCAATTCGGTTAGCCAGGCCAGGCCAAGGGTGATCAGCAGGAGATTCAGGACAAAGAGCTCTTCACTTTTTCGCCGGGCGACCAGCGTCAGCCAAAATCGCATCACCCTGGGGCCGCCCACCAGCAGCAAGGTAATCAGCAGCGTTGCCTTGGCAGTGGCAATCGCCAGCGTTTCGATCAATTGTTCTCCTGACGCCCCCAACGCAGGAATAAGCACCAAGAGGGGAACGACAGCCAGATCCTGAAATAAAAGGACGCCCATCACGCGCTTACCGTGTTCGGACTCCACCTCAAGGCGCTCTGTCATGAGCTTGACCACGATGGCTGTGCTGCTCATTGAAAGTGCGGCTGACAATGCCAGCGCTGTTTGCCAACTCATTCCCCAGATGGCCGGGGCCAGCAAGGCGAGCCCGAGACTGACCCCTGTTGCGCCGACGATCGTAAGAAGTACTTGTGAAAACCCCAGCCCAAACACATGGTTGCGCATGGCACGGAGTTTGGGCAGATTGAATTCAAGCCCGATGACAAACATCAAAAATACCACGCCGAACTCGCCCAGATGACGCACACCATCTGCGTTCTTTGCCAATGCAAGTGCATTGGGTCCGATAATGACCCCAACAGCAAGGTAACCCAGCATGGGAGGCAGCTTCAACGAGCGAAAAGCCACGACGCCCAAAACGGCGGCCAACAAATAGAGTAGGGTCAGTTCAAGAGGGCTCACCCTTGGATAGTACCAAGCGCTCTGCTCACCAATAGAATTCTTTTATGACACTACAACGCAAGCCCGCCCCAGCCTTTGAACCGGTTCAAATCATTCGTTTGGCACAGGAGACCTTGGACATTGAGGCCGCCGCTGTGTTGGGTTTGAAGCGGCATTTGGGGGCAGCGTTCATCGGTGCTGTGGAGATGATGTTGGCTGTCACAGGTCGGGTTGTTGTCATGGGCATGGGAAAAAGCGGGCATATCGGGCGCAAGATCGCGGCCACACTGGCTTCAACTGGCACCCCTGCCATGTTTGTTCATCCTGCAGAGGCCAGCCATGGCGACCTCGGCATGATCAAAAGCTCAGACCTTGTATTGGCTATTTCAAACAGCGGGGAGTCAGCGGAACTGACTGCGATTTTGCCGGTGCTCAAACGCATGGGCGCACCGCTGATTGCGATGACTGCCCATGCCGACTCCACGCTTGCCAAGCACGCTGATATTTTTCTCAATTGCGGAGTGGAGAAGGAAGCTTGCCCTCTCAATTTGGCACCAACCGCCAGCACGACGGCTCAATTGGCTTTGGGCGATGCCCTGGCGGTCGCGCTCCTTGATGCGCGCGGCTTCAAGGCTGAAGACTTTGCCCGCTCACACCCCGGCGGCGCGTTGGGGCGCAAACTACTCACACATGTCAGCGACGTCATGCGTTCTGGAGACGATGTGCCCAAAGTTGCTGCCCAAGCAGGCTTCAGCGAGTTGATGCGGGAGATGAGTGCCAAGGGTCTGGGCGCCACGGCCATTGTTGATGAAAGTGCCAGGGTGATCGGCATCTTCACCGACGGTGACTTGCGTCGCCTGGTTGAGCAGGGCATCGACCTGCGGACCAGCACCGCCGGGCAAGTCATGCACGCCAATCCGGCCACGATATTGAGCGACGCACTGGCCGTCGAGGCAGCGGACTTGATGGAACTTCACCGTATTACCAGCATACTCGTGGTGGATGCTGTCGGCCAGTTGTGCGGCGCCCTGAATAGCAATGATTTGATGCGGGCGAAAGTAATCTGATGAATCCCGCCATTAATTTTCCGCCAGAGTTGCTCCTGAAAGCCCAAAACATCCGTGTGGTTTTCTTTGATGTCGATGGTGTTTTGACTGACGGAAGTCTTTACTTCACCGAAACGGGCGAGACGATCAAGCGCTTCAATACGCTTGATGGTCAAGGACTCAAGCTGTTGCAGCGTGCCGGATTGGTGGTTGCCGTTATCACCGGGCGAGACTCCAAACCGCTGCGTTTGCGCCTGGCGGCTTTGGGCGTTGAGCATGTGCGTTATGGCACTGAAGACAAGGGCCCTGCCGCTCAGGAAATATTGGCAGCCCTGGGCCTGGGGTGGCACGAGGCTGCAGGAATGGGCGATGATTGGCCTGATCTTGCCGTGATGCAACGGTGTGCGCTGGCTTGCGCACCGCAGAATGCCCATGTTGAAGTCAAAGCCGTTGCCCACTACGTGACCCATGCCAAAGGCGGTGAGGGTGCGGCCAGGGAATTATGCGATTTGTTGTTGGTGGCCAGTGGGCGGTATGTCAGCCTGCTGGAGGAAAGCACCGGGCGAACGGCGTGATGCGAACAGCATGGGAGCGACTGTCGCTCTATGTTCCTGTCATCCTGATGGGTGTGCTAGCGCTGGGCACCTATTGGCTGGTTCGCAGCACGCCGTTGCAGACAGCACCTGTTGCGGAGGCGCCCGTGCGGCATGAGCCCGACTACTTCATGCACAAGTTCTCGGTGAAGACTTTTGATCGTGCCGGGCGTCTGACCAATGAAGTGACCGGGTTGGAAGCCCGACATTTCCCGGATACCGACACTCTGGAGATCGATTCGGCCTTGATTCGCTCTTTCAATGAAGAAGGCAAGCTGACCATTGCTACGGCCAAGCAGGCGCTAACCAACGCCAACGCGACGGATGTGCAGTTGTTTGGTGATGCCAGGGTCGTGCGGGAGCCGACGCTGAACCCCGCAGGGCAACTGCAGCCCAGAATGGAGTTTCGTGGTGAGTTTTTGCACATCGTGAAAGATTCGCAAACGATCAAATCCGACAAGCCGGTCGATTTGATTCGAGGGAGCGATCGATTCACAGCAGATTCTCTCGATTACAACAATGTTGATCGCGTGATACAGCTCAAAGGCCGCGTGAAGGGCACACTGGTGCCTCAGGTTGTCAAATGAAATCATGGGAGAGCAGCATGCCCAAACTCGTTTTGATTACCGGTGCCTCCAGCGGAATCGGTCAGGCTTTGGCCTTGCAGTTTTACAGGGCAGGTTATTCTCTGGCGCTGGTGGCTCGCCGTGCAGTGCTCATACAGGCGTGGGCTGAGGCGCAAGGCCTTCAACTGGATCGCTATCGAATTTATGGCGCAGATGTATCGCTGCCAGACCAAATGGTGGCGTCGGGTCAACTCTGCATTCAATGCCAGGGGGTTCCAGATGTGGTGATCGCTTGCGCGGGGATCAGCATCGGTGTGGATACGACCCAGCGCGCTGACCTTGATGTCATGGCTCAAACATTCGCTACCAACAACATCGGCACGGCAGCGACCTTTCACCCTTTTTTGATGGCCATGATCCAGCGTGGTTCGGGTGTGTTGGTGGGCATTGGCAGTGTCAACGGCATCAGGGGCTTTGCGGGTCATGGCGCAAACTGCCCCAGCAAGGCGGCTCTGATCAGCTACTGCGAGTGTTTGCGCGGCGAGTTGCGCGGCAGCGGTGTGAAAGTTGTGACCTTGTGTCCAGGTTATATTGATACCCCGTTGACACAAAAAAATACCTATTCGATGCCGTTCTTGTTGTCACCTGCCGATTTTGCATCCCGGGCCCATCAAGCGATTGAGGCTGGCGTTAGCTACCGCGTGATTCCGTGGCAAATGGGCGTGGTGGCCAAACTGCTGCGGCTGCTGCCCAATTGGCTGTTTGACAAGGCCTTTGCCGGGCGGCCCCGCAAACCCAGACGCCCTGCTGATTGAGAAGGGTCTGAAGCTTTACCTTGGTGCTTGTTAAACAGTGAATCTGATCCAAAAATAACAAAAGGGCCACAAGGGCCCTTTTGTTGTTCGATTGGCTATAAGCCAGTCGGGTGCTTAGTAGCTGCTACGACCACCGCCGTAACCACCGCCGCCGCCGCCGCCGCTACGGCCACCGCCACCGCCAGCGCCGCCGCCGTATCCACCACCGCCGCCGCCGCCGCTACGGCCACCGCCGCCGCCAGCACCGCCGCCGTATCCACCGCCACCACCGCCGCCGCCGAAGCCGCCGCCAGTGCGGGGAGGACGTGCCTCCATCGGACGGGCTTCGTTCACCACGAGGCCGCGGCCACCGTACTGTTGACCATTCATGCCACCGATGGCGGCTTGCGCCTCAGCGTCGCTGGCCATTTCCACAAAGCCGAAGCCTTTGGAGCGGCCGGTGTCACGTTCCATCATGACTTTTGCGCTGGTAACGGTGCCATGTGCGGCAAATGCTTGCTGCAGGTCTTCGTCACGGAATGTGTAGGGCAGGTTGCCCACGTAAAGTTTGTTGCCCATGAAAGGACTCCTCAAAATAACTCAAAACGCGATGGAGTCCAAAACCGCTGTAACCACGCAATCAACAAACAAATGAAGACTTAAAGCAGACGCGAAACTGACTAAACACCGCAAACTCGTATTGCCGATTTTCGACAATACCGCAGCATTATGCGTCAAGATTTGCAGTGTGCGTAACTATTTTGCAAGAAGCACAAGCTTCCAGGGCGACAGAGCTGCCAGCTTACGGGGACTCGCGCTTGTTGTTTGGCATTTTTGATTCAGCCGCGTCGTAGTTGCGCCACTGCTTCATGGCGTTCCCCATGGTCAACACCTGGCGCTCGAACTTGGGGCACGTAGCGCATATGGCCATGTGCACGCGCAAGGCCAGTCGGTCGGCCCAGGGCAGTTGCCGATCTTCTCGGGCGATGATGAGTGCAGAGACTTGCTTGCAGGAGCGATTCAAAGGGATCATGACGTCTCGGGTTGGGAAAACCAGTTGAGCTCCAGGCATTCGCGCAACCTGAGCCGCGCGCGGTGCAACTGAACATACAGATTGGTCGGCGTCAGGTTCATTTCCTTACAAATTTCCTCGCTGGAGAGTTCCAGCCATTCGCGCATCAGAAATAGCCGGCCCTGTGAAATGGGCAACTTGTTGACACAAGCGTCCAGCACTTGAAAAAACTGCTGGCTGCTGAACTGCTGTTCGGGGTTGCCCCAATCGGCAGGCGCCTGGGAGAAGTGTCCGTCCGCCTTGAATTGCATGTGCTCCAGTGGATCGCTGTCATCGTCTTCAGTGCTGCCCAGGCCGCTGATCTCACGGCTGTGATGGCGCAGTGCGTCGATGACCTTGTGTTTCAGGATGCCGACCAGCCAGGTTTTGAGTTGCGAGCGGTTTTCAAAGGCTTGCGGTTTGGCCAGGGCGGCCAGGACGGTCTCTGATACGGCGTCTTCAGCCCAAGCGTCGTTTCGCAATTGCAGGCGCGCAAAGCGCAGCAAGTAATCGCGGTGGTTGATCAGCTGTATTTCAAAGGGGGGTGGGCTGGTAATGGTCATGATGGCGCTGGCAGTGTAAGGCGCTTGTTTGGCCGGACCGGCAGTTTTCTGGCGGCAAACCGGGCGGCACGTGTAAGAAAGTCACAGGTCACCGGACTAAACCGAAACCAGCTGATTCATGAGCAGTTCAAGAGCCCCGGGCTGGCTGGTTTAGTATCAATTCATCAACCCACTGGAGTATTCAACATGAACCAACGTGCCCTGATGGCCGCTGCCGCCGCTTCCCTGATGTCCATGACATTTGTATCGCTTCCTGCCGCCGCCCAGGCCAAGGAAAAATGCTATGGCATTGCCAAGGCGGGGCAAAACGACTGCGCCAACATCGCCGGCACCCATTCGTGCGCGGGCCAGTCCAAGGTGGACATGGACAAGGGTGAGTGGAAATATGTGGCCAAAGGCACCTGCAAGGACCTGAAAGGTTTGTCACAGGACGAAGCGAAGGCGCTCGTCAAGAGCTGATCGCCACCCGGCTTTTTAGAACGTGTTCCGCGCCATGTCTGACGGGTTGACCGAGGCTAACCGCGCCGACCCGCGTGGCGTGGGTATCGGTTGGCGCCATGCGCACTACGACGAGGTGCTGGAACGCCAGCCTGCGCTGGCATTTCTTGAAGTGCATTCCGAGAATTTTTTTGCCGACGGTGGTGCCCCGCTGGCGGTGCTGGCGCAGGCGCGCGAGATCTATCCTGTGAGCTTGCACGGTGTCGGTTTGTCACTGGGCTCGGCGGCTGGCCTTGACCCGTGGCATCTGGACCAACTGGCGCGGCTGGTGCAGCGCATGGAGCCGGTGCGGGTCAGCGACCATGCCAGTTTTGCCCGGGGACACGCGGGCGGGCGGGCCGTGCATGCGGCCGACCTGCTCCCGATTCCCTTTAGCCCCGAGGCGCTGGATGTGCTGTGCGCCAATGTGCAGCGGGTGCAGGACCGGCTGCAGCGCCGCTTCATGGTGGAGAACCTTTCCAGCTACCTGTCCTTCAAGACCCTGCCTGGGGAGGATGCGCTGAATGAGGCTGATTTTTTGACTTTGCTCGCCCGGCGCACGGGCTGCCTGTTGTTGTTGGACGTCAACAATATTTACGTGAATGCGCTCAACGCCCGGATCAACGGCCTCTCTGGTGATCCGTTGCAGCATTGCCTGCACTGGCTCGACGCGGTCAACCCTGATGATGTAGGCGAAATTCACCTTGCCGGCCACTGCCATGTGAAGGATGCCGATGGCGAGATCGTGATTGACGACCACGGCAGCCGCGTGTGCCCTGAGGTGTGGCAGATTTACCAGCATGCCGTGTCCCGTTTTGGCCCGGTGCCGACCCTGATCGAATGGGACACGGACGTGCCCGCGCTGGATGTGTTGCTGGACGAGGCCGCGCTGGCCCGCAACCTGAGCGCCATGGCGCTGCGTAGGCGCGCATGAGCCGGTTGGCTGCGCAGCAGCAGGCCCTGCTGGAGGCGCTGTTCCTGTTGCCGGCAGAAAATGCTATTGAAAATGATGGTATTGATGCAATTAATACGCCGGCTAGAGGGCTAAAAGCCTATAAATCGAATGCACACGCCTTGGCGGAGCGGGTTTTGCAAGCGGCCTATCCAGTGCTGACCCAATTGCTGGGTGCCCAGAGCATGGGCGCGCTGGCACGGGCCTATTGGCATGCCCATCCGCCCGTGTGCGGGGACCTCGCGCACTGGGGCGACCAGTTGCCCGGGTTTGTGCGCACCAGCGAGCAGTTGGCGGGTGAGCCTTATCTGGCGGACGTGGCCCGTGTGGAGTGGGCCCTGCATGTGGGCGCCACCGCTGCCGATGGCGTGGCGGATTACGCCAGCCTGGCCCTGCTGACCCAGCCCGACTCGGGCGACGTGCGCTTGCAGCTGGCGCCCGGTTGCGCCGTGCTGCAAAGCCCGTGGCCGGTGGTCAGTCTGGTCAACGCGCATGTGGGGGGCGAGCCCACGTTGGCCGACGCAGGGCTGCGCCTGCATGCGGGCACCGGCGAGGTGGCGCTCATATGGCGCGCAGGCTGGCGCATGCAGGTGCGCGAAGCGCTGGATGGTGAGTTGGCGCTGGTGAGTGCCTTGCTCGCGGGACACAGCCTGGGGCACGCTCTGGACGCTGCGCCGGCGCTGGATGTGCCGGTCTGGCTGCCGATGGCGGTGCAGACCGGGCTGCTGCTGGGCGCCCGCCCCTACCCGCAATGAACCCGTGATGAAAGCAGCCATGAAAGCAGACACCCTGAATTCAAGCGGACCTGACTCCCTGTGGCCGCGCCGTCTGGGGTGGCGGCTGTCGCTCGGTTTTGGCTCGCTCGTCGCCCTGATGCTGGTGGCTTTGGCGCTGGCGAGCTGGCAGATTCGGGCCATGACTGACCTGACCCAGCGTTTTGCCACCCAGGACATGCAGCGCCTGTTGCGGGTGCAGGCACTGTCTTTGTACATCGAAGGCGCGGGCACGGCCTTGCTGCGCTTGATGAACACGCCGCGCGAGAGCCGCGTGCCCCAATACACCGAGGTGGACGAACGCAACCGCCGCATGGATGGCATTGTGGGCTCCTTGGTGGACCAACTCGACGACCCGGCGCAGGAGCAAACCCTGCAGCGGCTGGTGGCGGCGCGGGCGGCGTATTTCAAGGCCTTTCTGGCGACTGTGGATGAAATCGAGGGCAACGATCTTCAAGCCGCCGTGGTGGCCTACAACAGCCAGGTGCAGCCGGCCTTGAAGCAGATGCTTTTGGAATCCAATGCCCTCATCAACCGCGAGCGTGACCGCGTGGAGCGCCAGGCGATGCAGGCCAATAGCCGCCTGGAGCAACTCGCGTTGTGGGTAGCGCTGGCGTCACTCCTCGCGGTGGTGCTGGCTGCGGTGCTGGCTTTGCGCACTACCCGCAGCGTGGTGAGGCCACTGGCGCACCTGGAAGCAGCGGCCGGGCGCATCGCTGCCGGTGACTACGCGAGCTCGCTGCAGGTGACCGGCGTGGACGAGGTTGACCGGGTGGGCGAAGCGTTGGCCGCCATGACGCAAGCCATTGCCGCGCGAGAAGCCGAGATCGAGAAACTGGCGTTTTTTGACCCCCTGACCCAGCTGCCCAACCGCACCTTTTTGCTACAGGCGGTAGCCAATCGGCAAGACACGCCCAATTGCCTGATGCTGTTGGACCTGGCCCGCCTCAAAACCATCAACGAGACGCTGGGCTTCACTACCGGCGACACCCTCATCAAGGCCGTGGGGCAGCGCACCCGGG
>JBIIVW010000374.1:0-2775 GCA_044339205.1 Rhodoferax sp.
GGGCGCGTGCTGGCCTACCGCACGGCGGTTGAGCTCGACCTGCTCAAGGCCCACCCGGACGCCGCACGCCGCCAGACAGCCCAGCAGTGGTGCAGCCTGGTGACGCCCGTGCTCAAGTCCGCCTGGACAGCGCAGGCCTTTACCGGCAGCAGCGAGTGCCTGCAAGTGTTGGGTGGCCACGGTTACGTGCGCGAATGGGGCATTGAGCAGATCGTGCGGGACTCACGGGTCAGCATGATCTACGAGGGCACCAACGAAATTCAGGCCATTGACCTGCTGGTGCGCAAGGTGCTGCCCGATGGCGGAGCCGGTATGTCCGCCCTGCTGCAGTCGCTGTGTCAGGGGCTGGACCCGCAAGTGGCGACCCACATACAACTTGGGCGCATGGTGGCCGAGCTGCAGCAGCTGACCACCGCGTTGGCAAGCGCCGCCAAAAGTGACACTGCGCTGGCCTTTTGGGTGGCTGACGATTACCTGCGGGCCGTGGCCCTGGTCCTCATGGCCTGGGCCTGGCTGCAGATCGGCGAGGCCTCGCCCGAGGCAGCCTCACCGGCCGATCCGCAGCGCTGGTTGGAACCCGCCCGCGCCTTGCAGCACTGGGTGTTGCCGGAGTTCGGCATGCGTCTGGCCATCATTCAATCCCGACTGGGCGCACCGGCCTGACCAGCTTGGTATCCTCACGGGTTTTGCCTGCCATGAACGCCACGGACGACACCTCCCCAGTTCCTTATGTCGACAAGGTCAACACCCGTTACCTTGAGACCTTGCTGGGCTACAACTCACGCCGGGCGGCGCTGGCCGTCATCGAGGTATTTCTGGAGCGCATGGCGGTCTTTGATTTGCGCCCGGTTGACTTCTCGGTGCTCTCCCTGATCATGCACAACCCCGGCATCACCTCACGCCAGCTGTGCACCACGCTGGGCATTCAGGCGCCCAATCTGGTCGCCATGATCAGCGCGTTGGAAAAGAGAGACCTGATTGGCCGACGACCCCATCCCCTGGACGGCCGGGCCGTGGGGCTGCACCCCACCCCAGCCGGCAAAAAAATGATGCAGGCCGCCGAAAAAACCGCCGCCAAGCTGGAGCTGGACACCTCCGCCCGCCTGACCGACGCCGAACGCAAGACCTTGCTGCAGTTGCTGAAGAAGGTTTACAAGTAACCGCCGGAATCCAGGCTTGGCAGCGCGAGCCTGAGTCTTCGGTCCACGTAAACTTGCCCGATGAACATCACGACCGTCACCACTGTCAAAGGCACCGACAAGCCCAACGCCCGAACCGAGGCCGCCCTGCAGCGGCTACGCAAGGCGATGCGTGAGATTGAGGCGGAAATTGAGACGCATCAGGGCGTCTACCCGTTCAACCATGGGCGCGTGACCCAGTCCGAACTGTGCCGACGGGCTGACGTCAAAAAGGCGACGCTGCAAAACCCGGCTCACAAAGACACGACCCGCTTGGAGATCATGGCGTGGCTGGATCAGCTGGCCACTCAACTGTCCCACACCCGAGATGGCACCCGGGAGCGGGTCACCGCAGTGGCTGACGATTTGACGGCGCAAGTGCAGCGCCTGAACCTGGCCTGCCAAACCGCGCAGGCCCAGCTGGCCCAGGCAGAAGAACGCATCAGGCAGCTCCAGGCGAAATTGGCGCTGATTGAGCATGTTCACATTTCGTGATGGACTTTACCGCTGATTTTCTAATTTCTCGCCGCCATAGACTCAGACTTGGCAAGTCGGGCAAGGATGCATGGCTGTAGCTTCTGCAGTGGCGCCCTTCATAGGGCTTGCTATCCCCGTAAACCACTAGGGTCAGGGGAATTGGAGACAACTGCAGCGGCAACGCGGCACAGTTGCTGGTGTAACAAATACAGACGGCGAACAACAATAGTCACGATACACGATGCTGACGACATCAAAACCAAGCTGTGGCCTCCAACTTTCACCGACCCTTAAAGATCCGAAGCCGAATTTCGAGATCATGGCTGGAGGTCAGTACCGCAGCGTTTCCGGCCGGCCACGAATACCCGCTTCCTGGAAGCCCGGCACCCATCGACCACACAGACGTGGAAGTGCACATACTCGTTCAAGCTGAAGCCAAAGCGGTGGATGAAAGCCACCGCGCCGACGTACAGGGCTGCCTTGTCCACTTGCGCTGCGCCATGCCAAGTGTCGCCCCTTCGAGCTGTAGAAAATTGCGCAGCCGTTTGGGCACAGACGACACCCACTGGCGAACCGGCAGGCGCGGGAAGACATGATCAGCGAGGTGTGCCGCCGTCTCCATCATGCGCCGCGTGGTAGACGAGGGGCAGACTCTCCGGCCTTTGCAGGAGAAGGCGACCAGGTAGTCGGGTCCACAATCATTCCAGCGAGCGCGCGCAAAGGCGCGCCAGATGGACACACTCAGTTCAATCACCACCAGCGGTCAAAGCTTCAATGCGGTGACGGTACTCAGCAGCGTATCTTGCACTCAGCTCCGGCGTCTGGCGAAAGACCCCGTCTGAAACAAAGGGCGCTAACCAAAGCATCCCCGTCAGATTGGCCGTGGCGTGCAGCGGTGCAAGGAGTTCTTCGTAGGTGAAACGGTTTTGTCCGCCTGGGCTGTAAGCCTCGGCAGGGCCACCGGTTGTCATCGCAATCATGAGCCGCTTGCCGCTGAGCTTGTTGCCGCCCTGTCCATAGGCAAACCCCTGGCTCAGTGTTTCGTCCTGCCACTCCTTGAGGATCGCGGGCGTGTGATACCAATAAAACGGAAATTGCAGCACGATCACATCGTGCGCTA
>JBIIVW010000125.1:0-9799 GCA_044339205.1 Rhodoferax sp.
CGGGCCGATGAGGCACTGATCAACGCGCATAAAAATCTGCTCAAGGAAGATGAGTTGGTCATTGTCATGGGCAAGCAGCAGCTGGACCGATTCTCGGGCGGCATGCAGTTGACCGTGACGCAAATCTGGGACCTCGACCAGGCCCGCTGCCGGTTTGGCAAATTTTTGCGTGTGGCCGTGAACTCTGGTGGTGCAGGCAAAGCGCCCGATGTGGCCCGCATGATCAAGGATTTTCCGCCGGTGCGGGAAGAAACCGAGCAGGGCGAGGTGCAGCGCGGGCTGGGCGTGCGCCTGATGGTGGCTTGCCAGGATGCCAGCGGCGGTGTGTCTGCCGAGTTGCAGTTAGGCGAGGAGGTTCGCTTCTTCCCGACCAACGCGGCGCTCGCGGGGTGGCGGGCGCAGGCCGATCAGGGCCGGTCAGAGATCATTTATGAATGAAATTGGTCTCTGGCCGGCGTATCCATTGCCTGGAGTGCTATTGAATTGATATTTTTCAGGCCGCCGTGCAGCAGCTGCTGACTGCGTGTGTCAGGCTCAGTCTTTGGGCCTGAACCTGATTTCAAGCGACGACGGCACCCGGCCATCCACGTCTTTGGGGAGTTTGCCGGTCTTGTCGATGGCTTTGAGCACGGCGTCGTCCCAGGAATCCACCCCGCTGGGTTTGATGAGCTTGCGGCTGATGATGGTGCCGTCCGATGAGGTTCGTACCTCGACCTCCGCCACCGGATTGCCGGTAATGTCGTCCGTGAACACAATGTTGGGTTTGATGCTGGCGCGAATGCGCCCTGCGTAACTGGCTGAGGGGCCTGATGACTGCAGTGCTGTGCCAGTGGCACTTGGTGCGCCCGTGGCTCCGGCAAGGCCCGCCATGCGCTGCAGGTTGGCCTGTCGCTGGGCCTCCACTTGCTTGGCCTCGGCCTGCGCCTTGGCGGCATCTTCCTTGCGCTGGGCTTCTTGCTCTGCTTTTTTCTTCTCCAGAGCTACGGCTTTCTCTTTGTCGCGCTTGTCCTGTGCACGCTTCTCCAGCTCACGTTTGTCTTGGGTGCGTTTGTCCAGCTCGCGCTTTTGCTCGGCCAGCAACTTGTCTTGTTTGAGTTTGTCTTGATTGAGCTGCTCTTGTTTCAGCTTGTCCTGGCGCAATTTTTCCTGGCGGCGCTGCTCCAGAGCAATTTTTTCCTGGGCCAGCTTTTGTTCCTTGAGCTTCTTGAGACGCGCCTTTTCTTGCTCCAGGGCAATGTCCACTTCGGGCGGCGCAGGGGGCTGAACCTGGGGAATCGGCGGAGGTACCGGTCTGGGCGGCACCGGCTCGGGTGCGGGCGCTGGGGGCGGCGGCTGCGGTGGCGTGGGTTCGTCCGGTGGTTCTTCGAGTTTGGGTGCGGCCTGTTGCGGCATGGCCGACCACAGCTCGGCCTCGGCGGTCAGGGTCACATCGTCCCGCTTCCATTGCACACCCAAAGTGAGCGCCGCCAGCAACAAGGCATGTGCCAATACGGCCAGCCCCAGGGAGCGCATCAACCCCGGGGTGGGCGGTGGTGCAAATTCAAGGCGATCCGTGGCCGTCTTCATGCCAGGGTCAGTTGGTGAGTTGCACCGACAGGCCCACGCGCTGCGCGCCGGCACGTTGCAGCGTGTCCATCACTTTGACGACGGTTTCGTACTTGGTGTTTTTGTCCGCGCTGATGACCACGGCCGAGTTGGTCTCTCCGCTTTGGGCCTGGCGAACGGCGCTGGCGATGTCCTTGAGCGCCAGCGGCGTAGATTTGTCCTTGACCTTCATGCTCATCGACTCGTCTTTGCTGATGACGATCTGAATCACCTGGTCGGGTTGCTTGGCCGCTTTGCCGACGCGGGGCAGGTCGATCACGCTGGGGGTAATCAATGGCGCGGTGACCATGAAAATAATCAACAGCACCAGCATCACATCGATGAAAGGCACCATGTTGATCTCGTTGATGGTGCGCCGCCCGCGCCCCCTGCTCACCAGAGATGCCATGCCGGTTCTCCCGCTTTAGTGGCCAGAGGCCGATTGCGCACTGACGTTGCGCTGCAAGATGTTCGAAAACTCTTCAATGAAGGTCTCCAGGCGAATGGCAATGCGGTCTATGTCCCGGGCAAACCGGTTGTAGGCCACCACCGCCGGAATGGCGGCAAACAGGCCAATGGCTGTGGCCACCAGGGCCTCGGCAATGCCCGGCGCCACGCTGGACAAGGTCACCACTTGCAGCGAGGCCAGCCCGGTGAACGCGTGCATGATGCCCCACACGGTGCCAAACAGGCCCACATATGGAGACACGGAGCCCACCGAGGCCAGAAACGACAGGTTGGTCTCGATCACATCCATCTCGCGCTGAAAACTCGCCCGCATGGCACGCCGCGCGCCGTCCATCAGGGTGCCAGCATCGCTGATGTGGCGCTCGCGCAGCTTTTGGTACTCACGCATGCCGCTGGCAAAAATGCGCTCCATCGGCCCGGAGTCTCGGGCATTCTTGGCAGCTGCCGAGAACAAGTCATTGAGGCTGGTGCCTGACCAGAACTCGCGCTCAAACACGTCATTGAGGGACTTGACCCGGTTCAGTGCAAACAGTTTGCGAAAAATGGCGGCCCAGCTGGCCATGGAGACCACGATGAGCAGCAGCATCACCAATTGCACCACCAGGCTGGCGTTGAGCACCAGGTGAAGGATCGACATGTCTTGGTTCATGGGGTAAGAGCTTCAAAGAGGGTTGGGGGAATTCGGGTGGGCTTGTAGCTGCTGGCGTTGATCCAGCCTGCGCGGATGGTGCCCTCGCACAACAAGACCGGAGACGCGGCGGTTTTCAACCACGCTTGCTGTTGTATTGTGAGGGATGCCCGGCCCACTTCTGTTGGAGCGGCTGTAACAATCAGTTCGTCATCGAGCCGGGCCGGTCGGTGGTAGCGTACCTGGGTGTCGCTGACCACAAACATGCCGCCGGTGGTGTCTTTAAGATGACGCTGCTCCAAGCCCAGGGAGCGCAGCCATTCGGTGCGGGCGCGCTCAAAGAACTTGAGGTAGTTGGCATAAAACACAATGCCACCCGCATCCGTGTCTTCCCAATACACCCGCACGGGCCATGAGAAGAGGGCGGCGGCTGCAGTGTCACTCATCATTCAGGCTAGCAAGGTCTTCAGCCGCTCGATGGCCGTTTGCAGTTGCGCCATGGAGCTGGCCGTTGAAAAACGGATGAAGTTGTGTGTGTCTGCCGTGCCAAAGTCTCGCCCCGGCGTGGCCGCTACGTGAGCTTTGTTCATGATCTCAAACGCCAGATCCCAGCTGTCCTTGACGCCCAGCTTCTCGCAGGCAGCGCGGCAATCCGCCCAGGCGTAGAACGCACCGTCGGGCATCACCGGTACCGTCAACCCCAAGGCGTTGAGGGCAGGAATGAAGTAGTCTCGTCGCGCCTTGAACTCGCTGCGCCGATGCTCGTATTCGGTGATGCTGGCCTTTTCAAAGCACGCCATCGCGGCGTATTGGGAGATGGTGCTCGGGCAAATAAACAGGTTTTGTGCCAGGCGCTCAATGACCGGCACGAGGAGTTGGGGCACCACCATCCAGCCCAGGCGCCAGCCGGTCATGTTGAAGTACTTGCTGAAGCTGTTGATGCTGATGATCTGGTCATCCAGCGCCAGTGCGGTTTGCCCGTATTGGGGGTCATGGCTCAGGCCAAGGTAGATTTCATCGACCAACGTGATGCCGCCCTTGTGGCTCACCACCTCATGAATCCGGCGCAACTCGTCCGGGTGAATGGAGGTGCCGGTCGGGTTGGACGGTGAGGCCAGCAACACGCCCCGTGTACTTGGGCTGGTGGGTGTAGTTTTGTCAACCCAAGCTGCCTGCACCTTGTCCGCACTGAGCTGGTAGCGCTCCGCGGCGGTGGTCGGAATCAGCACTGCGGTGCCGTCAGCGGCGCTTACAAAATGCCGGTTGCAGGGGTAGCTGGGGTCAGGCATGAGGATTTCATCACCTGCCTCAATCAGCGCCAGACAAGCCAACTGCAGCGCGGCGGAGGCCCCAGCCGTGATGACAATGCGGCTCGCCGGAACTGCCACGTTAAAGCGTTGGCGGTACCAGTCGCTGATGCATTCGCGCAGTTCGGGCATGCCCAAGGCCTGCGTGTAGTGCGTCTTGCCGTCGCGAATCGCCTGGGCTGCAGCCTCCTGCACCAAAGCCGGAGCCGTGAAGTCAGGCTCGCCGATGTTCAAAAAAATCATGGGCGAGTTGGTGTGCGCGACCTGTGCCGCCAGATGGGATGCGGCCTTGGCGACCTCCATCACATAAAACGGCTCTATGCGCTCGGCGCGCGCAGAAACTCTCATGCGCGCACGCGTCCCCGGTCGGCATTCATTTCGGTAGCACGCAGGGTGGGCGCGAGGCCGTTGAGCACGGCGTTCACGTATTTGTGGCCATCAGTGCCACCAAATTCCTTGGCCAGCTCGATGCACTCATTGAGCACCACGCGCCAGGGCACGTCCAGGCAATGCTTGAACTCAAAAGCACCAATCCACATCACGCCGTGTTCCACGGGCGAAATCTCGTTCAAAGGGCGGTCCAGCAGCGGCAAGATCAAGGCGTCCAATTCAGCGGCCTGTTCGGCGCAGCCGTGCAGCAGGGCGTCAAAGTGCACGGAGTCACATTTGGAGAATCCTGCCAGATCACGTGTAAAGAGGTCGATGTCTGTGGCGTCATTTTTGCCTACCAGCACCTGGTAGAGCGCCTGCAGCGCGAATTCACGCGAGCGGCTGCGGTCTGATTTGCTGCCCGCCTTGCGAGCGCCGGTGCTGGTCAGGCCGGTGCGGGCCTGGCGGGGTGGGCGCGTGCTGGCCGAATTGGGTTTTAAGTCGCTCATCAGATTTCTTCCAGTAAATTGACCATTTCAACCGCTACGCGGGCCGCATCGCGTCCTTTTTCGGTTCTTCGGGCCATGGCTTGCTCCAGATTCTCGGTGGTGAGAATGGCATTGGCAATCGGGATTTGGAAGTCCAGCCCCACGCGGGTAACACCCGCGCCAGACTCATTGGCGACCAGCTCAAAGTGGTAGGTTTCGCCCCGAATGATGCAGCCCAGCGCCACCAGAGCGTCAAACTTCATCTTCTCGGCCATGGCCAGCAGGGCCAAAGGAACTTCAAGCGCGCCCGGCACCTGGATCAGCGTAATGTCTTGTTCCGCCACGCCGAGTGCCAATAGCTCTGCGGTGCACGCCTGTGCCAGCGCATCGGTGATGGGCTCATTGAAGCGCGCCTGCACGATCCCGATTTTCAGGTCTTTGCCATTGAGGCGGCTGCTGCCGGCCTCCAGCGTTCCTTTGTCTGCACCAAACATGAATCGATCCTAGCTTTGTAAATATGACTGACATGCCTTCAGGGCAAGCGCTGTTTGGCAATGCCTGTCTACTGCGCGATGTAGCCTGTGATTTCCAGGCCGTAGCCAGTCATGCTGGGCATGCGACGGGGGTTGCCCATCAGCTTCATTTTGATCACGCCGCATTCACGCAAAATTTGCGCGCCAATGCCGTAGTTGCGCAGGTCCATGCGGCCGCGCTCGGGTGCGTAGCTGGCGCGGGCCGTGCCGTCAATCTGGGACAACAACTGGTCAGGGCTTTCGCCACAGTTCAGAAAAACCAGCACACCCTGGCCCTCGGCGGCCACCCGGGCCAGGCTGGCGTCCAGGCTCCAGGAGTGCATGGTGCGCCCAACTTCTAGTGCGTCCAGCACCGACAGGGGCTCATGCACGCGCACAGCCACGGTGTCACTTGGCGCCCATTCGCCCTTGACCAGGGCCAGATGCACGCCTTGGGATGTTTTGTCCTTGAACGCATGGAGGGTGAACTCGCCAAATGCTGTTTTGATGGGTCGTGTTTGCACCCTCTCAACGAGCGTGTCTACCCGGCTGCGGTGGGCGATCAGGTCGGCGATGGTACCGATTTTGAGGCCATGCTCGGCAGCAAAAATCTGCAGGTCAGGCAGGCGCGCCATGGTGCCGTCGTCATTCATGATCTCGCAGATGACCGAGGCCGGGCTGCAGCCCGCCATCGCGGCCAGGTCGCAGCCTGCTTCTGTGTGGCCGGCCCGCATCAGCACGCCGCCGTCAACCGCTTGCAAGGGGAAGATATGACCGGGTTGCACCAGGTCATCCGGGCGGGCATTTTTGGCTACGGCCGCCTGCACCGTGCGTGCGCGGTCGGCCGCTGAAATGCCGGTGGTCACGCCCTCGTTCGCCTCAATGGACACGGTGAAGGCAGTGCCTTTTTTGTCACCGTTGCGCACAGTCATGGGGGGCAATTGCAGCCGCTCGCAGCGTTCGCGGGTGAGGGTCAGGCAAATCAGGCCACGGCCAAAGCGCGCCATGAAATTGATGCCGTCTGCGGTGACGTGGTCTGCCGCCAGCACCAGGTCGCCTTCGTTTTCACGGTCTTCTTCATCCACCAGAATCACCATGCGACCCGCGCGCATGTCCGCCACGATGTCTTCAACAGGAGAAATGGCCACAGGGGAGGGGGCTGTCATGCGAGTTTCTTTCAGAAAAATGAGAGGGAGTGAGCCGGGCTTGCCGCGTCAATGGGCTGCTGCAGCCTGCAAGTCGGGCTGGAGCATGCGCTCGACGTACCGCGCGATCAGGTCAATTTCAAGATTGACAGTTGATCCGGCTTGCAGCGTGCCCAGCGCGGTGTTGTGAATGGTGTGGGGGATCAGGTTGATGCTCATCTCGCAGCCGCCACCCTGATCCTGGATGCGATTGACCGTGAGGCTGGCGCCGTTGACGGTGATCGAGCCCTTGTAGGCGAGGTACTTGGACAGCGTTTTGGGGGCCAGAATGCGCAGTTCCCAGCTTTCGCCAACCTCTGCAAAATAGGTGACGGAACCAATACCGTCCACGTGCCCGGAGACCAGGTGGCCGCCCAGGCGGTCATTGGCCCGCAGGGCTTTCTCCAGATTGATGCTGCCTGTCGCCGTGAGGCCGGCGGTTTTGTCCAGTGACTCGGCCGAGACATCGACCGTGAACTGGCATTGCGCGGGATCAAATGTGGTGACGGTCATGCAAGCCCCATTGAGCGCAATGCTGTCGCCCAGGCCCGCATCGTCCAGGTAGCCAGGCGGGCAGGCGATGGTCAGGCGCTTGCCATGGGTTGAAGAGCTGCCTAAGGCGTGAACGGCGACGATGCGCCCCACGCCGGTGATGATTCCGGTAAACATAGGTTGTATTTTCGCAGGGAAAGGGTCGTATTCTCGGTGATCGGGGTGCTATTTGCAGGAGCACTGCAGAGTTTACGGTCGGCACGACAGGTCTATTGACCGTGACGAGCCCGTTCAGGGCTGCGAATGTGCCTCAGGGGCTGTTTTTAAGCTTTTTGGCCTTCCAGCCGGCGTATCACTTGGGTGATGGTGCTAATTTTAATAGCGCCAAGCCCAACTGTTTCAGGTGCTGATCAAAAGGTGTCAGACTTGAGCGCGCGGGCCAGCAGCCTCAGGTCCGGGCCGATTTGCTCCACGCTTTGAAAGCGCAGTTCCACCGCGTCGCTCAAGTGTGTCAGGGGGCCAAAGTGGGCCATGCCGCTGCCCAGTCCGATGAGTTTGGGCGCGAGGTACACCAGAAACTCATCCACCAGGCCAGCGCGAATAAACGAACCATTGAGTTTGTGACCCGCCTCAACGTGCAACTCATTGATCTCGCGGCTCCCGAGATCGCGCACCAGGGCGGCCAGGTCGACTTTGTTTTCGGTACCAGGCGCGGTGCCCGGCATGTAGATAACCGTGGCGCCGCGTGCCTCCAGCGCCGCCTGCTTGACCCCATTTTCAACCGCTGCGTAAATCAACACGGTGCGGCCCGGCAGAAAGAGGGCCGCGTCCAGTGGCGTCTCCAGGCGACTGTCCACAATTACCAGATGGGGCTGGCGGGGTGTCTCCACCAGCCTTACATCCAGCCGCGGGTTATCACTTAGCACGGTGCCAATGCCGGTGAGCACCGCACAGGCGCGGGCGCGCCAGGCGTGACCGTCGGTGCGTGCTTCTGGTGAAGTGATCCATTGGCTCACGCCATTGTCCAAAGCGGTTTTGCCGTCCAGTGACGCCGCCATTTTCATGCGCACCCAGGGGGTCTTGCGGATCATGCGACTGAAAAAACCGATATTGAGTTCACGGGACTCCACAGCCAGCGGGTGCTCGGGCGGCAGCACCTGCACTTCAACGCCGGCCGCTCGGAGTCGCTCGAACCCTTGCCCTGCCACCAGCGGATTGGGGTCGGTGTTGGTGGCTACCACTTTTTTGATGCCAGCAGCCATCAGCGCATCGCAGCAGGGGCCGGTACGACCGTGGTGCGAGCAGGGCTCCAGGGTGACATAGACCGTGGCGTCTTGGACCGAGTTGCCTCGGTTTGCAGCATCCCGCAGCGCCATGACCTCGCCGTGCGGCCCGCCAGCGCGTTGGGTATGGCCTTGGCCGAGGATGTCGCCCGCGGGCGTAGTGATGACGCAGCCTACGCGGGGGTTGGGGGCCGTGAGATAGAGGCTTTGTTGGGCCAGCGCGAGGGCTTGTTGGAGGAAGGAGGTGGTATCGGGCATGGGATGCTTGACAGATAACTGGGCTGGCAGGAGTCAATGATGGGTAAATGATGCAAAAAATGATTTTAGAGACGGGTTGGGCTGGTGTGAAACTGCGGCGACCCCAGTGATGATGAAGTTGGCTGCAGTTTTCATGGTTGGGCATGTGACGGTGTTTCAGATCCGGGAGTTGGCGCAGACTCGACTATCCGCTGCGAGCTCGTTCTTTGGGTGTGTGGGTGTGTCAGTCCCGCCAGCGTGGCGCTGGCGTCGTGGCTCAGCTCCTCATTCAGTTGCAAGATGCTAATCGCTGGCGCTGTGGCGATGCAATGTGCGTCGCACAGGCGTTACCGCTTGGCGGCCCGCAGGTCCCGCGTGTCGGGCAACGCGAACGTTCGCAGAGGCTTGACGGTATTCTCCGCCCTATGAAATTGCGTCAAACAGGTTTTACCCTCATTGAATTGTTGATGGTCGTCGCGTTGGTTGCCATACTGGCGTCGTTGGCGGTGCCTAGTTTTCGGACGATGCTTGTTAAACGATCCCTGCAGGCTGCGGCTGATTCGTTGGTAAGCGATATGCGGTTTGCTCGCTCTGAGGCGCTCAAACGGTCCACCAGAACCACCATATGTCGATCAACAAATGGCACAAGCTGCGCTGTTGCTGGCAGTTGGAGTGACGGATGGATCGTATTTGTGGACATGAATGCCGACAGCGCGGTAGGCACGGGTGACGACATTGTCCGGGTACAGCAGGCCTTTGAAAACATTTCATCGATTCTTGGCCCCTCTCTGGCAGCCCCCCTTCCATCTTTTAAGTATGAGCCCACTGGTTTTGCGAAAGCTGCCACGCAAACCCTTGTATTCATTTCCAAAGGGAGTGTGGTGACAGGCTCAAACCGTATCGTTTGCGTTTCGACGAATGGTCGGCCCGCCCTTCGGGCCGAAGGAGCAACAACATGCTAGCAAGCAAGTATGGTCTGAAACTTGCTGCTGGCCGCCGTAAGCTTAGCGGGGTATCGCTGATAGAGGTTTTGGTATCCATTGTGATTGCATCCATAGCTTTGCTGGCACTGGCTGGTGTCAACGCGTCGTCTATTCGTTACACAAAAATGTCTCAGTATCGGGGTACGGCCGCCCAACTGGCCAGCGACATTGCAGACCGCATGCGGGCCAACAAGGCGGGTTTGGCAGGCTACGATTTGCAGACAAGTTTTACTCTCCAGCAAACCTTGCCAGGAGCGGCTGCCG
>JBIIVW010000375.1:0-2747 GCA_044339205.1 Rhodoferax sp.
AATAGCATTTGGCTTCCTAGGTTCAACGTGGCTGGTCGACGCCAATCACCCCACACGATGGATACCGCTATGCTTTGCAGCATGACAACATTTTTTGATTTCTCCCCGTCAGCGGTGACCGATTTGGCCCGGCTGGACACGGCCCGTGCCTTGCAGGAAGACGTCGGCCCCGGCGATCTCACCGCTGGCCTGATTGATTCCGCCCGGCTTGTGAAGGCCCGCGTGCTGGCCCGCGAGGCCGCTGTGATTTGCGGCGCCCCCTGGGCGGAAGCCGCGCTCAAGCAGCTGGACCCCGGTGTGCAAGTGAACTGGCTTGTGGCAGAGGGGCAGCGTTGCACTCCTGACCAGGTGGTGCTGGAGTTGCGGGGTAGCGCACGCACGCTCCTGACCGCAGAGCGCACCGTGCTCAATTTTTTGCAACTGCTGAGCGCCGTGGCCACCAAAACGGCCGACTACGTGGCGGCCGTGCAGGCCGTGCCGGGCAACCGGGCCCAGATTGTGGACACCCGAAAAACTTTGCCGGGCTTGCGTCTGGCGCAAAAGTACGCCGTTCGCATCGGGGGTGGCACCAACCACCGCATCGGGTTGTATGACGCGGTCTTGATCAAGGAAAACCACATTGCGGCCGCCGGCAGTGTCAGCGCTGTCCTGAAGCGCGCTCTGGAAGTGGCGCCCACCGCCAAATTCATTGAAATTGAAGTGGAAACCCTGGCCCAACTGGCGGAGGCCCTCAGCGCAGGCGCCACCATGGCCTTGCTCGACAACATGGACCTGGCAACCCTGCGCGAGGCCGTGGCGCTCAATGCCGGACGTGCCGTTCTGGAGGTTTCCGGCGGGGTGAACATGAGCACGGTGCGCGAGATTGCCGCCACCGGCGTTGACCGGATCTCGATCGGGGCCTTGACCAAAGACGTCAAGGCCATTGACTTCTCAATGCGGATGCAGGAGCTGTGATGACTGACATGATCCCCATCCTGAAGGATGTTGAATACGACCAGCCCCAAGAGGCAGCGAGTGGCAGCGTCTGCGCCACCCAACACGCTTGGGCGCGCGTCCCCGTGGAGCCTGGCCTGGAGGAGCGGGCCGCCCTCAAAGAAAAAATCCGCCGTTTGCTCAAAGAACGCAATGCGGTCATGGTGTCCCACTACTATGTGCACCCTGATTTGCAGGACCTGGCCGAAGAAACCGGTGGCATCGTGAGTGACTCGCTGGAGATGGCCCGGTTTGGCCGCGACCACTCTGCCACCACCCTGGTGGTGTCTGGCGTACGTTTCATGGGTGAAACTGCCAAGATTTTGTCGCCCGAAAAGCGCGTGCTGATGCCCGACCTGGACGCCACCTGCTCGCTCGACCTGGGTTGCCCGATAGACGATTTCAGCGCCTTCTGTGACGCCCACCCGGACCGCACCGTGGTGGTCTATGCCAACACCAGCGCTGCCGTCAAGGCGCGCTCGGACTGGCTGGTGACGTCGAGTTGCGCCCTGGACATCGTGCGCGCCTTGAAAGACAAAGGCCACAAAATCTTGTGGGCCCCCGACAAACACCTGGGCAGCTATATCCAGCGCGAGACTGGCGCCGACATGGTGATGTGGGGTGGTTCTTGCATTGTGCATGACGAGTTCAAGGCCTCTGAGCTGCAGGCACTCATGAAGGAACACCCGGGTGCCAAAGTGCTGGTGCACCCCGAGTCGCCACCCGATGTGGTGGCGCTGGCCGATGCTGTGGGCTCCAC
Source organism: Rhodoferax sp. (assembly GCA_044339205.1). Taxonomy (GTDB): domain Bacteria; phylum Pseudomonadota; class Gammaproteobacteria; order Burkholderiales; family Burkholderiaceae_C; genus Rhodoferax. The sequence goes on from JBIIVW010000375.1 coordinate 1,733, forward strand.
CTCAGGCATCCTGAAGGCCGCCCACGAGATGGATGCACGGGTGTTTATCGTCGCCACCGACAACGGCATGATGCACAAGCTGCGCACGCTCAACCCCGGCAAAGTCTTTCTGGAGGCGCCAACAGCAGGCAACAGCGCCACCTGCAAGAGCTGCGCGCACTGTCCCTGGATGGCCATGAACAGCTTGGCGGGACTGGCCTGGGTGCTGGAGACGGGTACCAATGAAATCCACGTCAACCCCGCGCTGGTCCAGCGCGCCCGCCTGCCCATTGACCGCATGCTGGCGTTCACCTCCGCACTCAAGGGCGGGCAGGATGCAGGCAGTTTGGTGCCGCTGATTGGGGCCGCTTGAGGCTTCAGGGTGCGGGCTGAGGTTCAGCCATCAAACTTCCAGGTTATCGATCAATCGGATGTTGCCGAGTTTGGCCGCAGCCACTATCACAAGCGCATCTGTGATGGACAGGTCATCCTGAAGCGGTGGTTGAAGATCGATGCGGCTGCGCACGCTCAGGTAGTCGGGTTGCCAGCCGCGTGTCGTCAGCTGGGCCATGGCTTGGGCTTCCAATGCGCCGATGGTGTCTGTGCCCGCGCGCAGTCCATCAGCCAAGGCCTTGATGACCCGAGACAGCCACACCGCCTCAGCACGCTCTTCTGCACTCAGGTAGCCGTTGCGGGAGGACAACGCCAGTCCATCTGAAGCACGGGTGGTTTCACAACCGACCATCTCAATGGGCAAGGCAAACTGTTCAACCATGCGCCGGATGATCATTAGTTGCTGGTAATCCTTTTTGCCAAACACCGCCACACGCGGTTGCACGCAGGCAAACAACTTCATCACCACGGTGCACACCCCCACAAAAAAACCGGGCCTGAAGTAGCCCTCCAACAAATCAGCCAACTCGGCGGGGGGATGCACTTTGAAGGTCTGGGGCTCGGGGTAGAGTTCCTTTTCGTTTGGGGCGAACAGCACGTTGCAGCCGGCGGCTTGCAGCTTTTCGCAGTCGGCGTGCCAGGT
>JBIIVW010000376.1:0-2746 GCA_044339205.1 Rhodoferax sp.
CGCAGTATCTGGTGTTGGGAACGCTGGGCATGTTGATTTGTGGTGCCTGGGTTTACATTGGTGCAAAAACCACCGTCGCCATGAACATTGCCTTGATTTATTCCGCTTCTCCGGTGTTGATTGCGCTGGGTGCAGTGGTCTGGCTGGGTGAGCGGTTTGCCGTGCGCCAGATGCTCGGGGTGGTCGTGGCCATGGCAGGTGTGATGCATGTCATCGTCAAAGGTCAATGGGGCGCCTTGTCGGCTGTGCAATGGGTGGCCGGGGACGGCTGGATTGTCCTGGCCATGGTCTCGTGGGCCCTGTTTGCCCTTTTGCAAAAAAAGTGGACGAGTTCGCTCAGCGCCACGGCCCGGCTGGCCGCGATTTGCGCCGGGGGCGTGGTGGTGTTGCTGCCCTTCGCGGTGTGGGAAATGAGCTTGGACACCACCCCCACCTGGACCTGGCACGCCACCGCTCTGACGCTGGTAGCTGCGCTGCTGCCGGGTTTGGGGGCCTATTGGCTGTACGGTTGGTCACAAAAAATACTGGGTGCCAGCCGGGTGGCTGTGACCTTGTATTTGGGCCCTTTGTATGCCGCAGTGGCGGCATGGGGTGTTTTGGATGAGCCCATGGGGTGGCATCATCTGGTGGGCGCTGCCCTGATTTTGCCGGGCGTTTTTTGGGTTACCCGCGCGGCGGGGGCGCCTGCTCAGGCACGTTTTAATGAGTAGTTTTGATAAAAACCGCTTCTAGCCGGCGTTTTAATTGGCTTTAGGTGCTAATAACCATAGCATTTTAACGGTCTGATTTGCAGGGCTTGGTGCCCTTGATTCGAAGGCGCCGTTCCCCTCGACCCCGTCTGCAGGTTGAATGGGGCATTTGGCGGGCAAGGTATCATGGCAGGCTGTTTTCGGGGTCTTTTCATGCTCAGGCACGTGCCATCGGGCTGGTTTTGACCCCCCTCAAACCCATTTAAAGCAGCTTGCGCCCACCGTGCGTCTCAATTCAATCAAGTTATCAGGCTTCAAGTCATTCGCCGAGCCCACCACCTTCATGCTCCCGGGGCAACTGGTGGGTGTGGTCGGGCCGAACGGCTGCGGCAAGTCCAACATCATGGATGCGGTGCGCTGGGTGCTGGGCGAGTCCAAGGCCTCGGAGTTGCGCGGCGAGTCGATGCAGGATGTCATTTTCAATGGCACCACCACCCGCAAGCCCGCCAGCCGCGCCAGTGTGGAGCTGGTGTTTGACAATGCCGACCACCGCGCGGGCGGCCAGTGGGCCACCTTTGGCGAGATTGCCGTCAAGCGGGTGCTGACCCGCGACGGCACCAGCAGCTACTACATCAACAACCAGCCAGTGCGCCGCCGGGACGTGCAAGACGTGTTTCTGGGCACGGGCCTGGGGCCACGCGCCTACGCCATCATCGGTCAGGGCACCATCAGCCGGATCATCGAGTCCAAACCCGAAGAGCTCCGCCTGTTTCTGGAAGAAGCCGCTGGCGTCTCCAAGTACAAGGAGCGTCGCCGTGAGACCGAGAACCGCCTGTCCGACACCCGCGAGAACCTCACCCGCGTGGAAGATATCCTGCGTGAGCTCAACGCCAACCTCGAAAAGCTGGAGAAGCAAGCCGAGGTGGCGCGCAAGTTCAATGACCTGTCCGGCGCCGCCACGCTCAAACAACACCAGCTCTGGTTTTTGAAGCGGGGCGAGTCCGAGACAGACCAGGCCAAGGTCAAGGCCGATGCGCAAAGTGCTGTGAACGCGCTGGAGAGCCGCATTGCCGACCTGCGTCACATTGAATCCGAGCTGGAAACCGTGCGCCAGGCCCACTATGGTGCGGGCGATCAGGTCAATCAAGCCCAAGGCCTGTTGTATGAGGCCAGTACCGAGGTAGGGCGCCTGGAGGCTGAAATCCGGTTTGTGGTGGAAGGGCGCCAGCGGGTTGAGCAGCGCCTCATAACCCTCCAGGATCAGTCCACCCAGTGGGCCACGCGCCAGGAAGACGCCCACACGGAGATCGAGACCCTGTCAGAGTTGGCCATGGTGGGCGAGGAAAAGACCGAGATGCTCGCCGCCCAGGTCGAAGAACAGGCCCAGGCCTTGCCTGATCTGGAGGATGCCCTGCGCGTTGCCCAGAAGGGCGCCAACGACCAGCGTGCCAGTGTGGCCCAGGTGCAGCAGCAAATCCAGGTGCTGGCCGCTGACCAGCGCAGCATTGAGGAGCAGTCGCGCCAGCTAACCACCCGACGCGAGCGCCTGAGCGCTGACCGCAATGCCCTGGCCGCCCCGGACGAGACCCAGTTGGTGAACCTGCAAAGCCAGCTGGAGCAAGCGCAAGAGGTGGCCAGCGTCAGCGAGGCGCGCCTGCTGGAGCTGCAAGACACGGTGCCGCAACTCGACGAGACCCGCCGCACCCAGCAAAAGACCGTCAACACCGAGTCCGCCCGGCAGGCCGATGTGTCGGCCCGCCTGGAGGCGCTCAAGGCTTTGCAGGAAAAGGTCAAGACCGATGGCAAGCTGCAGCCCTGGTTGGCGCGCCACGGGCTGGAGAGCCTGCAAGGGCTCTGGACCCGCATCAACATCGAGCAGGGCTGGGAAAACGCGCTGGAGGCAGCGCTGCGCGAGCGCCTGGGCGCGCTGGAGGTCTCACGTCTGGAGATGGTGCGCGCCTTTGCCAATGACGCGCCGCCGGCCAAGCTGGCGTTTTACAGCCCGCCGCTGGCCGCGCTGCCCCAGGTGGCCACCTCACTCACGCGTTTGTCCGATT
>JBIIVW010000377.1:0-2732 GCA_044339205.1 Rhodoferax sp.
TGCGCTGGCTGGAGGCCGAGGTCGCCCTGACGGGCGGCAATGCGCCGCTGGCCGTGACCGCAATGGGCAGCCCAAGCAGGGGCTTTGACAATCCGGCGGATCGGGCCGCCTCGCGGCCCGAGTTGCTACTGGGGGCCATGGCCGCCGTTCGACTCGGTGAACGCGACGGGGTACAGCGCGCCGCGCAACGCCTGCAAACCTGGGTGGCCACGCACCCGCGCGACGCCCAGGCTTGGCAACTGCTGTCCAGCGCCCACGCCGCGCAAGGCCATACCCTGCGCGCCATTCGCGCCGATGCAGAAACCCAGGTGGCCCAACTGGACTATGCGGCAGCGCTCACCCGATTCAAGGCGGCGCAAGACATGTTGCGTGGGGGCACGGCAGGCCGCTCGGGCGATGCAGCGGCGGACCACATTGACGCCTCCATCATCGACACCCGCAAACGCCAGGTGGAATTACTTTTTAGAGAACAGGCTCTCGACCGCTGAGTCGATCACGATGCCAAACACCGAGTAAATCAGCGAGCCCAGCAACGCAGCCATGAAGCCGCTCACGTTGAATCCGGCCAGCAAGCCTGCCGCCGACCAGAACATCAAGGCGTTAATGACAAACAAGAAGAGCCCCAGGGTGACCACGGTCACCGGCAGGGTCAGCACCACCAGCACCGGGCGCAGCAGCATGTTGAAGAGGCCAATCACAAAGGCAGCAATCAAGGCCGAGCTGAAGCTTGTGACCTGAACGCCACTGTAAAGGTAAGCCACGGCCAGCAGGGCGGCTGCGCTGAGCAGCCATTTGACGATAAGTTTCATCACGTCAGGATAGCACCCCACCGGGTGCGGGGGGTGATGGCTGTCAAGGGCGCCCCTTCAGCGTGGTTTGGGGTAGCCGCTCTCGGCCCAGGCAGTAGCGCTGGCGCGGTTAAGCTTGAAGCCGGGGGACACACGCACTTGCGCCAGCGTCTCGCCACCCTCATCCTGGGCGCTCAGGGTCGCACTGGGGTTGTCGTCATCGGGCGCGATGTCGAGCAGCACGGTCACCCGCGCAGTGCCCACGGTGACCGCAATGCTTTGGTGCAACTGGGCGTGCAACTGCTGTTCACTGCGGCGCACAAACTCGCTGACGGTTTTGACCAAGGTGTTGAAGGCGTTGACGTCGAGGGGCTTGGGGTTTTTCTTGTCGCGCCCCATGGTCCAGGGCCCGATCAGCGCGGGCTCGGCGGCACCGTCTTTGGTCATGGCTACGGCCCAGCCGTCATCGTCGTCATTCTTGATCACGCTGGCGGTCCAGCCGTTGTCACGCCACAGGCGGGGTTGTTCGATTTTGGCGTCAGGATCGGGGAGAAATTCAGTCACAAGAGGGGGTATTTCGGTCAGAGGGAGGTGCGAAGAAGAGCGTGCAATTTTAGCTGCCGCACCATGGCCAGGCCGGCCCTGACCGCTTGGGCCCAAATCCGGACAGTCTGCGGGGGTTTGACGAAGTCTGGATACTCGCTCCACCTGAAAGGGGAGTAGCGACCTTGTTGCCGGCTGGCAACAAGCGCGTGTGTTTCGTCAATACGTTGCCCTTCAACACGGCAGCCGGAGCACATAGAGAGGCTTGAGCAGGCCTTCTCCCGCAAGACCTTTTGGTGCGCATCTGCGTTTTCCAATTTATACAAGGTCTTGTCATGCAAACTATTGCACCCCTATGGCTGTGGGCAGCTTTTATCGCCATTGTCCTGGCGTCGCTCTTCGTTGATTTTGTGGTCCTCAAAAAACAGGGCGCGCACGACATTGGCGTCAAAGAGGCGCTGAACTGGTCCCTCGTCTGGGTGGCTCTGAGCTTCCTGTTCAACGGCCTGTTTTGGTGGGCTGTCAAAGACAGCACGGGCTCTGTCGAGATCGCCAACACCAAGTCGCTGGAATTTTTGACTGGATATCTGATTGAAAAATCACTGGCGGTAGACAACATCTTTGTCTTCCTGATGATCTTCACCTACTTTGCGGTGCCCTCGCAATACCAGAAGCGGGTGCTGATGATCGGCATCATCGGCGCCATTGTGCTGCGCACCATCATGATTCTGGTGGGCGGCTGGTTGCTGGCCCAGTTCCACTGGATCTTGTATGTGTTTGGCGCCTTTTTGATCCTGACCGGCATCAAGATGTGGTGGGCCGCCGGCAAGGAGCCGGAGCTGGGGGACAACCCGGCCCTCAAACTGCTGCGTCGCATTCTGCCGGTGAGTAAAAATTACGACGGCGAGAAATTCTGGACCTTTGAGAACGGAAAGAAGATTGCCACGCCACTGTTCATGGTGATCTGCCTGGTAGCGCTCACAGACGTGATTTTTGCCGTGGACTCGATCCCCGCGATCTTCGCCATCACCAAGGACCCCTTTATTGTGCTGACCAGCAATGTGTTTGCGATTCTGGGCCTGCGCGCCATGTACTTTTTGCTGGCAGCCGTAGCCAACAAGTTCCACTTGCTGAACTACGGCCTGGCAGTCATCCTGGTGTTCATTGGTACCAAGATGTGCCTGATTGATATCTTCAAAATCCCGGTGAGTGTGTCTTTGGGCGTGGTGGTGGGCATTCTGGCGCTGACCATGATCCTGAGCGTGCGTTCGGCTCCGGCGGATGTGAAGCACTGAGCCGACTGCGGCTAGCCCCGGGAAAACCATGGGACCCAGCGACACGGAATTGGACTAGGCTCATTACCTTTTGCAACTCCTAAAAGGCGAACCCATGACGACTGCC
>JBIIVW010000378.1:0-2714 GCA_044339205.1 Rhodoferax sp.
CCGGCAGGAGCCGCCAGCAGACCCGGATTTCCCCGCCTGCAGGCGTGTAGCGAATGGCGTTGCTCACCAGATTGCTCATGGCGCTGATCAGTTCACTGGGCGCACCCGCCACAGCCCCAGCCAATGGCGAGTCAAAAAACATGAGTTGCGGGCGTTCTGCCGAGGGATTCAAAACTGACGACAAGGCGCGTCCGTCCAGCTCCAACTGCCGCATGACCTGGATCACCGACAGCCATTCACGTGCTCCCGGCATGGGGCTTCCCTCCAGTCGCGACAGCGTCAGCAGATCACTGACCAGCGTCTGCATGCGGTCTGCCTGTTGTGCCATCAGCGACAGGTAGCGCTGGCTCTCGGCCTCGCTCAAGGACAGGGTTTGCAGGGTTTCCACAAAGCCGCTCAACACGGTCAGGGGCGTACGAATTTCATGCGACACGTTGGCCACAAAGTCCCGCCGCATGACCTCCGCCTGCTCCAGTGCCGTGATATCGCGCGACAGCAACAGCAGACGACCCTCGCCATACGGGTGAAGGTGAACCGAGAGTTGAACCGGGTGTGTCGGAATGCTCTCTCGCCCGGGCATCACGACGTCATTGCGGTAATCCCGCCCAGAAAAATAATTTACAAATCGGGGGTCGCGCACCAAATTGCCGAAGTGCTGCATCAAATCCCGGGGAACTTGAAGACCAAAATGAGCGGCGGCCATCTGGTTGCACCACTCAATCTGCCCCTCGGCGTCCAGTAACACCACGCCGTTGGGTGAGGCCTGAAAGGCTGACAAAAAATCTTGCAGCTGGTTTTGGCTGTCACGCGTCATCTGCTCTCGTGCGCGGGTCAAGCGCCTGGCCCGGTCCGCGGCCTCACCCCAGAAGCCACAACTCATCGCCACATTGGCAGTGTTGCCCAGTCTCAACCAGCGCATCAAGCGCGCAGCGCGTATGAAGTCGAAAATAAACCAGACCCATGCCCCCACAACAGCGCCCACCAAAGCACTCATGACCGCAGTTTGAGCCAAGTGGAAATACAAACCCAGCAGACTCGCAGCAGCTTGAACCGTCAAAAAAGAAAAATATCGCCAGAACATACTAAAACCCAAACCGCCACGACCGGCTGACGAGTGAATGCCGGGAAATTCACATGCCTATCGGCGAGGGCCTGGCCGGAGCGGCTTGCGCTGTGAGCCTGTAGCCCACGCCGCGCACGGTTTCAATCATTTGACCGGCATTTTCACCCAAGGCCTCCCGCAGTCGCTTCACATGCACATCGACTGTCCGCTCTTCAATGAACACATGGTCGCCCCAGACCTTGTCCACCAGTTGCGAGCGACTGTGAACCCGCTCAGCGTGCGTCATCAGATAGTGCAGCAGTTTGAATTCTGTGGGGCCCAACTTGAGCAAGTGACCGTCAAAAGTTACGCGGTAAGTGCCCGCATCCAGTGCCAGGGCGCCGATGTATACCACCCCCGTGTCCTGTTCGGGTGTGCGCCGCCTGATGACCGCCCGAACCCGGGCGAGAAGTTCCTTGGTGGAGAAGGGCTTGGCGATGTAGTCATCAGCCCCTGCGTCCAGTCCGGCAACCCGGTCCATCTCGTCGCCCCGGGCCGTCAGCATGATGATGGGAACCGATTTGGTTCGGGCGGCAGCACGCCACCGTTTGGCCAACGTCAGCCCACTCTCGCCAGGAAGCATCCAGTCCAGCAAGATCACATCCGGCAAGACCGCATCAAGCTCGCATTGTGCCGACACGCTGTCCATGGCCCAAGTGGGTCGAAATCCGTTGTGTCGAAGATTCACCGCAATCAGTTCGGCAATCGCCGGTTCATCTTCAACAATCAGCACGCCGGGTTGATGCCTCATTTCACCACCGATTCAATCTGCTCCATGGGGGTGTGACGCACGTCCGCGCCCTTGACAACATAGATGATGAACTCAGCAATGTTTTTGGCATGGTCACCAATCCGCTCAATCGCCTTCGCCAAAAAGAGCAGGTCAAGACTTGGCGAAATCATGCGCGGATCTTCCATCATGTAAGTGATGAGTTTGCGGACAAACCCATCGAACTCCTGGTCAATCTGGTCATCTTCTTTGAGGATCGACAAGGCAGCGGCTGTATCCAGACGGGCAAATGCATCCAGCGCTTTGCGCAGCAATCCAGAAGCAAGATCGGCTGCAACCCTCAACTCCAGAGAAGGCAATGAGCGTGGCGCGCCGCTGTTGATGATGGAGCGCACCATACGGGCAATTTTCTCGGCCTCGTCTCCGACACGCTCCAGGTTGGCTGTGGTCTTGGAGATGGCAATGAGCAAACGCAAATCCCTGGCCGTTGGCTGGCGACGCGCAATGATGCTGGACAGCTCACGGTCGATGTCAACCTCCATGGCGTTGACCCGTGCCTCTGCAACAGTGACCTCGTTCGCCAACTCCACACTGAAGTGGGACAAGGCCAGGATCGCCCGGATGATTTGTGACTCAACCAAACCGCCAAGCTCGAGCACCCGGCTTGAAACGGCGCTCAGTTCACTGTCGAACTGGGTAGAAAGATGTTTTTCTGGCACTTTGATCTCCTTAGCCGAAACGGCCGGTAATGTAGTCTTCTGTTTCCTTGCGGGTGGGCTTGAAAAACATTTGATCCGTTGAACCAAACTCCATCAAATCACCCAGATACATGTAAGCAGTGTAGTCACTGCATCTTGCTGCCTGCTGCATGTTGTGGGTCAC
>JBIIVW010000127.1:0-9588 GCA_044339205.1 Rhodoferax sp.
CCCATGAAGGGACGCAAGCTGCCGTCCGGCTGCGCCACGCAGTCCATCAGGGCTTCGCCGAAAACCCACACGGCGGCGCTCATTTCTTGAGCAGGCGTTGGCGACGGATAACGTCAATCCACACCGCCAGAATAACCACCGCGCCAATGGCCATCATCTGGCGGAACTGCGAGATTTCCATCAGGTTCATGCCGTTGCGGATCATGGTGATCAGCACCGCGCCAAACAGGCTGCCCCAGATGCTGCCCCGCCCGCCAAAGAGCGAGGTACCGCCCAGAATGACGGCGGCAATGGCGTCGAGCTCAAACATTTGTGCCATCTTGCCGCTGCTCGAATCCATGCGCGCCATCAACAAAATAGCGCCCATGGCACAGCTCAGGCCGCACACCACATACACGCCCAGCTTGTACCAGCGAATGTTGATGCCCACTTGGCGCGCACCCATCTCGTTGGAGCCCATGGCGTACACATAACGCCCCAGCTTGGTGCTCGACAGGATAAAGGCCATGGCCACAAAGAACACGCCGGTGATGAGGATCGGCATGGGAATGCCGAGCAACTCGCCGTAGCCCAAAAAGGGCAGGGGGTCCGGCATGCCCGAGTTGTCAAACCCACCCGTGGATTCAAATGCGAGACCGCGCCACAGCGTCAAGCCGCCCAGCGTGACGATGAATGACGGAATGCCGACAAACGCCACCAGGTAGCCGTTGAACATGCCCACCGCCGCGCCAATGGCCAGTGCCGCACACATCGCCGCATAGGGATTGACCCCCAGTTTGATCATCATGTGGCCGGCCACAGCCCCGGCCAGCGCGGTCAGGGCGCCTACCGCCAGATCGACCCCGCCGGTCAGAATCACAAAGGTTTGTCCACCCGCCAGCAGCGCAATCACCGAGGCTTGCACCAGGATGTTTGAGAGGTTGCCTGGGGTCAGGAAATAGGGCGATGCCATGGTCAAGAAGACGCCCAGGACCAAAACGGCCACCATCGCGCCATACCACTCCTGCCGGATGATGGACTTCATGGTTATTTGGCCTTCATGAATTGCGCCACGCCGGAGTCTTTGGCGAACTGGTCCACGTTGGTGGGCAGCACCAGGTAGGAGCCGGTGTCAATACGGGCCTCGACCTTTTTGCCAGCCGCAGCCGCAATGGCGGTTTCCACACCCACCTGGCCAATTTTGGCGAGCATTTGCGCAGCGTTGGCTTGCTGCCAGCCTTGTTTCATCATGTCCAGGCCGCCGGGTGAGCCATCAAAGCCGGCAATGAGGATCGAGCCGGGTTTTTTGCCAGCCGCCATCATGGCCGCTTTGGCACCCAAGGCCCCGCCGTCCCAGGCGCAGGCAATCACCTTCACTGCGGGGTTGGAGCGCAGCGCGGTTTCCACGCCGTTTTGGGCCATCGTCTGGTCCCATGTGGTGGAGACTTCAACCACTTTGACGTTTTTGCGCACGCCATTCAAACCATCCAGAAAGCCTTTTTTTCGCTCTTGTCCGGTGGACTGGCCCAGGTCGCCAGTGATGTAGATCACGGTGTCGCCGTCTTTGACCTGCTCGCCAGCCCACTTGCCTTGCACCATGGCGGCCTTGATGTTGTCGGTGGCCACATACGAGGTGATCTTGGCGCCGGTGATGTTGGTGTCCACAGCCACCACCACAATGCCCGCAGCAATCGCTTTGTTGATGGCCGGGGCAATGCCGGCGCTATCCACAGGAGCAATCGCAATGGCATTGACCTTGCGTGTGATCATGTCTTCCACGATGGCGAGTTGCTTGGAGAGTTCGCCCTTTTCTGCTGCGAGTTGAATGAACTTGACACCGGCTTTTTCACCGGCCGCTTTGGCGCCACCGTTGATCAGGGTCCAGCCCTCGTTGGTGTTGCCGTTGGTGATGTAGGCAATGGTGGATTGAGCCATGGCGGCCGACATCAGGCCTGCTGTGGCGAAGGCGACGGCCAGACGGCCCAGTGCAAGTTTCGTACGCATTCTTGTATCTCCGGTGGTCAGGTTTAAGTTATGGGAGCAGCGCAGAAGAAGGTCTGTTGCGTGCTGGGTCTGGATTAAATCAGAAAATTCTATTAAATAAACCTAGTAGTTTTACTAAGTAAAAATCCTGAAATATCTGGCATGCTCTGACTTCGATTTTCAAAATTTGAGATAGCCATGACCTCACTCCAACCCGTGCTGCACATCAGCGGACTCACCAAACACTACGGCGGCGTTGAAGCGCTGACCGACGCCGGCTTCAGCCTGCTGCCGGGCGAGCACGCCGCCATCGTGGGTGACAACGGCGCGGGTAAAAGCACCTTTGTGCGCCTGATCACCGGCGCGGAGCAGCCCAATGCGGGTGACATCCGGCTTGACGGCAACAAGGTCAGTTTTGCCTCGCCCCTGGACGCCCGCGAGCAGGGCATCGAGACGGTGTACCAGACGCTGGCCCTGGCCGAAGACCTCGATGTGCCGGCCAACATCTTTTTGGGCCGTGAATTGACCCGCTTCAATCTGGGGCCGCTGTCCATCCTGAACCATAAGGCCATGCGCGAGAAATCAGCCGAGATGCTGGCCACCACGGGCGTCAAGATTCAGGACATGTCGGAGAGCCTGCGCGGCATGTCGGGGGGGCAGCGCCAGTGCGTAGCCATTGCCCGGGCGGCCGGTTTTGCCAAAAAAATGATCATTCTTGACGAGCCTACCGCTGCGCTGGGTGTGGCCGAGACGGCCCGGGTCGAACAAATCATCAAGAGCCTGAAGGCCAAGGGCATCCCGCTGATCATCATCAGCCATAACCTGCGCCAGGTGTTTGAGCTGGTTGACCGGATCTGGGTGTTTCGCCAGGGCCGCATTATCTGCAGCCGGCTCACCCGCCAGACCCACCCCGAGGAAATTGTGGGCCTGATCACCGGGGCCATTCACCCGTCGCAGTTGTCCGCAGAAGAGGCGCTGGCATGCTGAAAGGAATCGACCCCCTGTTGACCCCCGAGCTGCTCATGCACCTGAGCGCCATGGGCCATGGTGAGTGGGTGGCGGTGGTGGACGACAACTTTACCGCCCAGTATTTGAGTCACGGCAAGCCTGTGGTTCGGCTTCCGGGCAACAGCCTGGCGCGCGTCAGCCGGGCGGTGTTGTCGGTGATCCCGCTGGCCGAAGATGTTGCCCAGCCCGCTGCGTTCATGCGCGTGTGCCAGCAGCCCGAGGGCCACCGGACCCCCGCGCAGCAAGACGTGGTGGATTTGGTGGTGGAGGAGGGCTGGTCTGCCGCGCGTGTTGAGGGCGTTGAGCGTTTTGCCTTCTATGACAAAATTAAAGGCGCAAGCTTGATCATTCAGAGTGGCGAAGCCACTGCTTACGGCAACGCCATGTTCTGCAAGGGCGTCATTCTTAACTGAACCCGGATTTCTTTTGACCGATACCCCTGCTTTTGTTCGCGACCCGCGCATGATGCGCGGCTCCAACCACACTGGCATGCGCCAATTCAACGAGCGCGTTGTATTGCAGGCCATTCGCCACCATGGCCCCATGCCCAAGGCAGACTTGGCGCGCCTGACCCAGCTTTCAACCCAAACCGTTTCCATCATCGTCAACCGCCTGGAGGGCGACGGGTTGCTCACCCGGCAGGCGCGGGTGCGTGGAAAAATTGGCCAGCCTTCGGTGCCCATGGCGCTCAACCCGGACGGCGCTTTCAGTGTGGGGCTGCAGGTAGGGCGGCGCAGCCTGGAAGTGCTGGTATCGGACTTTTTGGGCCAACCGCGCCATCGTCTTCAATTCAGCTACCGCTATCCCGACCCGGACGCCGTGTTGCTCAACATCCGGGATGGGCTGACACAGATGCAGGCCTTGATGGGGGAGCATTGGGCGCGAACAGTGGGCATTGGCCTGACCGCGCCCTTGTCGCTTCATAAATGGTCTGACTTGTTGGGCGGCGAGGCGGGTGTCGCGTTAAAGAGGTGGGAGCAACTGGACCTGCTGACGGCCGTTCAGGCCCTGACCGACCTCCCGGTTGAATTTGCCAAAGACACTACGGCTGCCTGTATGGCCGAAATGCTGCAAGGCCACGGCCGAAACTTTGAAAGCTTTTTGTACATCTTTGTCGGCACGTTTGTGGGCGGCGGGCTGGTCTTGGCCGGGCACATTGTGGCGGGCGCTCGCGGCAACGCCGGTGCCATTGGCTCCATGCCGGTGGGCCTGGGCAGCGAGGCGGCCCAACCGCCGCAGTTGTTGCAGATTGCCTCAGGATGGCAGCTCGAACAGGCGCTCGAAAATGCCGGTTTTGAGGCCCAACTGGTGCATGAAGCCCGCATCATGGACCCCGCTTATGACACGCTGACGGCCCCTTGGCTGGCCCAGGCCAGCCGGGCCTTGGCAATGACCGGCGCCAGTGCTGCCGCGTTGCTGGATCTGGACGCAGTGGTGATCGACGGCTCTTTGGGGCGCCCCCTGATTGAAGCGCTGATTGGGGCCACACGCGAACAACTCCAAAGTTATAACCTCGACGGTTTGCACCCGCCCGCCGTAGTGGCTGGACAAGTGGGGGCGCATGCCCGCGCCTTAGGCGGCTCCTTGCTGCCGCTGCACACGCAGTTTTTTCCCATTAAAGACATCTTTCTCAAGCAGGACCTCATTTGAAAATCTACCTTGATTCAGCCGTCGTCAAAACATGGTCGTTGCCGGCTGGCTGCCCACCCGTTCAGGGGGTTACCACCAACCCCACCCTGATTCATCAGGCCGGGCTGCCGGTGAGTTTGCCGACCTATCTGAATCTGCTGCAAGCCGCTGGGGGCCACGGCTTGGCGGAGTTGATGCTGCAGCTGCCGTCACCTGACCCTGTTCAGGCGCTGCAATGGGTCGTGCCGTTGCAGGCAGCAGCCGAGCATGCCGGGGTGCGGCTGACTGTGAAGCTGCCTTGCCACCCGGACTGGTTGCCCTGCATCACTGCGGTGCAGCAGATGGGCCAGCCCATTTTGCTCACAGGCCTGTCCAACCCGGTGCAACTGCTGTGGGCCCAGTCCCTGAACGTAGCTTATGTAGCGCCTTATGTGGGGCGCCTGGCGACCGATGGGCGCGATGTGTGGGCGCTGATGGAGGCGTGTGTGGCGGTGCAGGCGAATGGCCCGGCTTTGCTGGCGGCCAGCATCAAGTCGCCCGATGTGCTGGCCCGCCTGATCGGCTGTGGCGCTGCTGCAGCCACCTTGCCGCCGGCCAGTCTGGTGGCGTGGTCAAAAGATGCCCTGACTCAACATGCCATCGAGCAGTTTGAGCGGGATACCGAACTGAGTTTGCGCTGACACGCCCGCCATGACCGCACCTACCCTGCCGGATCGCCGGCGACTCCTTCAACTGGCGGGCGCGGGCGCAGCCACCTGGTGTCTGCCGCAAAGCGCTTTAAGCCAACTGCGCACCAGCACCAACCCCTTCACCTTGGGCGTGGCCAGCGGGTCACCCACCCATGACTCGCTGGTGTTGTGGACGCGACTGCACGTGCCCGGCTTTTTTGGCGGGTTGGGGTCGGCGGCTGTGGCCGTGCGCTGGGAGATCGCGCATGACGAGCAGTTCAGCCGCATCGTGCAGCGCGGGGTGGCCAGTGCAGACCCTGAGCTGGCGCATTCGGTGCATGTGGAGGTGACGGGTCTGGCGGCTGACCGCTGGTATTTTTACCGTTTTTTGGCCGGTGACGCGGTGAGCCCAGTGGGACGCACCCGCACATTTCCCCAGCCCGACGCTTTTGCGGCCCGGCTGCGCCTGGGCTATGCGTCTTGCCAAAAGTGGGAGGACGGCTACTTTTCAGCGTGGCGGCACATGCGCCAGGAGAACCTGGACGCTGTGATGTTTCTGGGTGACTACATTTATGAGTACCCGGCCCCAAACGGCAAGGTGCGGGTGCCGACTGGCGGCTGGGTGCTGACCCTGGAGGACTACCGCCAGCGTTACGCCCTGTACAAAGGCGATGCCGATTTGCAGGCCATGCACGCCGCTTGCCCCTGGCTCATGACGTGGGACGACCACGAGGTGCAAAACGACTATTCGGGTACGCAGGCGGGTTTTAGCAGTGCGTTCGATCCGTCGAGCCCGGCTAATTTTCTGACCCGCCGGGCAGCGGCGTACCAGGCGTATTACGAACACATGCCGATTCGGGCCACCACCTTCAGTGCCGCCTTGGGAGGCCTGGCGAACGCGCTCAAAGCCGGGGCCGAGATGCGCATTCACAGCCGGGTGCCTTTTGGCCGGCTGGCATCCTTGTATTTGCTCGATACCCGCCAGTTCAAAGACCCGCAGGCGTGCACACGCGATGGTGCCTTGGGTTCTGGCATGGTGGACCCCACCACTTGCCCCGCTTGGCAAGATCCGACGCGCAGCCTGCTGGGCCCGCAGCAGGAACGCTGGTTGCTCGAAGAATTGGCCGCGCCCCAGGCGAGAGAGAGCAGCTGGAATGTGCTGGGGCAGTCAAGCCTGTTTGGCCAGCGGGATTTCAAGGTCGGCTCCGGCCAGACCTTCTGGAACGACGGCTGGGACGGCTATGCAGGGGCCCGCACCCGCCTGACCCACACGCTGCAACAGCAGGCCGTGCCCAACCCGGTTTTGCTGGGCGGCGACGTGCACGAAAACTGGGTGGGCCATGTCAAGGCGGATTACGCCGACCCGGCCAGTGCCAACGTCGGCGTGGAGTTTTGCGGCACCAGCATTACCTCGCGCTCGGGCGGCAACGCCAAAACAGCGCAGCGCCTGGCCGAGAACCCGCACTTTGTGTTTGCTGAGGCCCAGGCCAAAGGCTACGGCGTGGTGGAGTTCACGCCCAGCCAACTCACCACCACCTTGCGCGCGGTGGATGATGTGACGCGGCAGGACACGCGCATTGAAACGTTGGCTACTTTTATAGTCCTAAGCGGTCGCTCGGTGATTGAGCGGGTTTAAAGCGTCACTGCTCGGTTGCGTCAGGAGTCATGGCGCGCCGACCGTGCTGGCAGTCGATGACACTGGGGCAGATGGCTCCGCGAATGTCCTCCGGCCTTCGGCCTCCTCCTTGATTTCGCTGCGCCATCTGCCCCAATGTCATCGATATCGCTGCTTCTTGTGTGCGATAAAAAATTCAGTAGTCCACAAGCCAGCCTGAAGTCCAGTTCGGGAACGACCGTCATCCTCTGCAGCCGCACCTTGTGATCAATACTGATTCGGCGACCACGCGCCAAACACCTAGAATTCAAAAATGAATTACCCCAACACCCAACTCTTCATCGCCGGCGAATGGCGCGATTCCATTGACGGCAAAAGCATCGCTGTGTTTAACCCCGCTACCGGCCAAGAGATTGGCCGCGTCGCACATGCCGGCATGGCCGATCTGGATCTGGCGCTGGCCGCCGCCCAAAAAGGTTTTGAGACCTGGCGCGACATCCCGGCTATTGAGCGGGCCAAGCTCATGCGCAAAGCCGCCGGACTGGTGCGCGAGCGCGCTGTCGCCATTGCCGCAGTGCTCACGCAAGAGCAGGGCAAGCCGCTGATTGAAGCCAAAGGCGAAGTCATGGCTGCAGCCGACATCATTGACTGGTTTGCAGACGAAGGCCAGCGTATCTATGGCCGTATCGTGCCCTCGCGTGGCAACCTGGCCATGCGCCAGATGGTGCTCAAAGACCCGGTGGGTCCAGTCGCTGCTTTTACGCCTTGGAACTTTCCCATCAATCAGGTGGTGCGCAAGATGGCGGCCGCGCTGGCCGCAGGCTGCTCCATGATCGTCAAGGCCGCAGAAGAAACCCCGGCTGCACCCGCCGAGTTGATTCGGGCGTTTGCCGATGCGGGCATTCCTGTTGGCGTGCTGGGCTTGGTCTATGGTGATCCGGCAGAGATATCCAACTACCTGATTCCACACCCCGTCATTCGCAAGATCACCTTCACCGGTTCTACGCCTGTGGGCAAGCAGTTGGCTGCTCTGGCAGGCAAGCACATGAAGCGGGTGACCATGGAGCTTGGTGGCCATGCGCCGGTGATCGTGGCTGAAGACGCCGATGTGGCGCTGGCGGTCAAGGCCGCAGGTGGAGCCAAGTTTCGCAATGCCGGCCAGGTGTGCATATCCCCTACGCGTTTTCTGGTGCACGAGAGCATCAAGAACGACTTTGCGGCGGCGCTGGTCAAGTATTCACAAGGCTTGAAGGTGGGCGATGGCTCCGCCGAGGGCACGCAAATGGGCCCACTGGCCAACCCGCGTCGCGTGACGGCCATGGCCGAATTCACACAAGATGCGATCAAGCACGGCGCCACCGTGGCACACGGCGGCGAACGCATCGGCGACACCGGCAACTTCTGGCAGCCCACCGTGCTGGTGGATGTACCGCTGCACGCCAAGGTGTTCAACGACGAACCCTTTGGCCCCATGGCTGCCATCCGCAGCTTCAACACCCTGCAAGAGGCCATTGATGAGGCCAATCGCCTGCCGTTTGGTCTGGCGGGTTACGCATTCACGAGTTCGCTCAAGAACGCCGATTTGCTGGCCCGGCGTGTGGAGGTCGGCATGCTCTGGATCAACATGCCCGCCATGCCATCTGCCGAGATGCCCTTTGGCGGCATCAAGGATTCAGGCTACGGCTCTGAAGGCGGGCCAGAGGCTGTGGAGGCCTACCTCAATACGCGTGCTGTGACGGTGATGAACGTCTGATGGGCAGATGGCTCTGAGAATGCCCTCAGGCCTTCTGCAGCAGCCTGCAAAGTAGTTTTTAGGGTGTTTTAGCCCTCTAGCCGGCGGTTTTATTGCCTGAGTAGCTATATATTTAGTAGTGATTTAGGTGTGGGAAATGCCTTTGTGAAGCGTCATGGTGGGTGGGTTGGCAACAATGGGCCGTTGGTCATTTCTGATCGAGGTCGGCCGGCCCATGTGCTGATGCTCTTCGAGGGCTATCAGCAACTCACAAGGCAGCGGCGCAATGCTGCGCCCGGTTGCGTAGCGATCTTGCAGCAACGCTGCATTTTCCCGCTGCTAACACTTGCACAAAGAATATCGAACACGCGACAAATTAGTTACAAACACACCATACGCATGCATCTGATCCGACCACTCCATCCGAATGACTCTCTCCTCGAGATCACGAATCTGCTCCATCGAGCTTACGCACGCCTTGGCGCCATGGGGCTCAACTACACCGCAGTGGATCAATCTCCAGATGTCACAGCCCAGCGCATCGCCGGAGGTCAATGCTATGTAGTCGAAGTCGGCGCAAAACTCGCGGGCACCATTGTTGTCAAACCGACATATCGGGAAAACGACTGCGAATACTTCACGAGAGCAGGTGTTGCCGCCGTTCATCAGTTCGCGGTTGACCCCGAGATCCAGGGTAAAGGAATCGGCCGAGCGCTACTACAAGCCAGCGAGAACTGGGCCCGCGACCAAGGGTTCCGCGAGTTAGCCATGGATACCGCTGAGCAAGCGGCACACTTGATCAAACTGTATACCGCCTTAGGTTACGCACATGTAGGTTTTGTCCAGTGGCCAGGCAAGGTTTATCGAAGCCTTGTGTTGAGCAAGGCGCTGCAGTGACGCCTCCCTGACAAAAAGGTAATTCAGCTTGGCGGTTGCGATTCAAATTTGACAGCTAACAGCTAACAGCTAACAGC
>JBIIVW010000369.1:0-2905 GCA_044339205.1 Rhodoferax sp.
GTCGAAATATAGCCCACAATAAGCTGCTAGATGCCCCACAAACACCGAAGGAGACCCATGTCCGGCTACTCAGACCCTGGTTTTGACACTCTGGCCCTGCATGCCGGTGCCGCACCCGACCCCGCCACCGGTGCGCGCGCCGTGCCGATTCACCTCACCACCTCGTTCGTATTTGAGTCCAGCGACCACGCTGCAGCTCTCTTTAACCTGGAGCGCGCCGGCCATGTTTACTCCCGAATCAGCAACCCGACCAACGCGGTGCTGGAGCAGCGCGTATCGGCACTTGAAGGCGGCATCGGCGCTGTCAGCACGGCCAGTGGACAAGCGGCCCTGCACCTGAGCATTGCCACGCTCATGGGGACTGGCTCCCACATCGTGGCGAGCACCGCGCTGTATGGCGGCTCGCAAAACCTGCTGCACTACACGATGCGCCGCTTCGGCATAGAGACCACGTTTGTGAAGCCTGGCGACATGGACGGCTGGCGCGCGGCGGTGCGCCCAACTACCCGGCTGTTTTTTGGTGAAACCGTGGGCAACCCGGGACTGGACGTGCTGGACATTGCCACCGTGAGCGCAATTGCCCATGAGGCTGGCGTACCGTTGCTCGTTGACTCCACGCTCACCTCGCCCTGGCTCATCAAACCCTTTGATCACGGCGCTGACCTGGTCTACCACTCGGCCACCAAATTCCTGAGCGGTCACGGCACGGTGATTGGCGGCATTGTGGTGGACAGCGGCAATTTTGACTGGGACAGGAGCGGCAAATTCCCGGAGCTGACCGAGCCCTACGCAGGCTTTCACAACATGGTGTTCAGCGAAGAATCCACTGTGGGGGCCTTCCTGCTGCGTGCGCGCCGCGAGGGCTTGCGGGACTTTGGCGCATGTTTGAGCCCGCACTCGGCCTGGCTGATTTTGCAGGGGATCGAAACCCTGTCGCTGCGCATGGAGCGTCACATGAGCAACACCAAAAAAGTAGTGGAATTTCTAGCCAGCCAGACCTTTGTATCTCGCGTGGGCCACCCGCTTTTGGAGAGCCATCCCAGCCACGCATTGGCGCAAAAGCTGCTGCCACGCGGTGCGGGGTCAGTGTTCAGTTTTGACCTGAAAGGCAGCCGCAAGCAAGGCAAAAAGTTTGTGGAGAGCCTCAAAGTCTTCAGCCACCTGGCCAATGTGGGCGACTGCCGCAGCCTGGTGATTCATCCGGCCAGCACCACCCACTTTCGCATGAGTGACGAGGCCTTGGCAGCCGGCGGCATCACGCAAGGCACGATCCGCCTGAGCATCGGGCTGGAAGACCCCGATGACCTGATCGACGATTTGAAGCGCGCACTCAAAGCAGCTGACAAGGTTTGATTAATTTGATAGCTGCTTGCGCATATTCCACGCCGGCTAGAGCCCCATTTAACTTAAATTTATCATTTTCGACAGGTCAGCCATGTATTTAACCGTCAATGACGCCAAAACCTATTGCTACACGGGCGGCCGGGCGTTTGATGCCGCCAAACCCACTGTCATCTTTATTCACGGTGTGTTGAATGACCACAGCGTCTGGATTTTGCAGACCCGCTACCTGGCGCACCACGGCTGGAACGTGTTGGCCGTGGACTTGCCCGGCCACTGCCGCAGCGCCGGCGACCCGCCCGCCACGGTGGAAGAAGCGGCAGACTTCATCCTCGCGTTGATGGACGCGGCGGGGCTCGAAAAAGCGGCATTGGTGGGGCACAGCTTTGGCTCACTGATTGCGCTGGAAGCGGCAAGTCGCGCGCCGCAGCGCATCAGTCAGCTCGTGCTGGTAGGCATTGCATTCCCCATGAAGGTGTCCCCTGCCCTGCTGGCGTCGTCGTTGAATGAGCCAATGAAGGCCCTGGAAATGGTCAACGTGTTTTCTCGCGCCACCCTGACACCGCCGCCCTCCAGCATGGGGCCTGGCACCTGGGTCTACGGCGCCTCCATGGCCCTGGGCCGCCGGGTGCTGGCCAGCAACCCCCGGGTCAACCTGTTTCACACGGGTTTCAAGGCCTGTGACAGCTACTCCCACGGCGAAGAGGCTATGGCCCGGGTGACTTGCCCCACGTTGTTTGTACTGGGCAGCTTGGACCAGATGACGCCGCCCAAAGCCGCGCAGGGACTGATCAGGGCCGCGCGCCACGGCCAGGTGATTCACTTGCCCGGGGGGCATCACCAGATGAACGAGACGCCGGAGCCGATGCTGGCGGCGTTGATTGGTTTTTTGAAGCCTTGATTTCAGGCGAACTTACTTGTTCTTGGCCTTGTACTCCGCAATAGCCTGCGCCAGATCCTGATACTCCTCGCAGGTCGTGTTGCCACAAATGCTTTTGAGTTTGGCCAGATGCTCCTCGGCTTTGGCGGGATTTTTGTCCATCAGGTAGGCCTCCCCGATGTACTCGTTCGCGCCCCGGTGCTCGGGATCGAACTTGAGCGCAAGGCGGTAGTTTTCAAATGATTTGGGCAAGTTGGGTGTGGCCTGCTTGCGGTAGGCATAGCCCAACAGGTTGTGCAACTCCGGGTTGCCCGGATGCACCTGCACGGCTTCGGTCAGTATGACGATGGCGCCCTTCCAGTCTTTGGCCTGGATGGCCTCGCGGGCCAGGGTGATGCGCTCCTTGTGCACGACTTTGGGCGCCGGCTGCTTGGCCGCCGGTGGCGGGCTTGGCTCTGGCGTGTCAGCGGCAAAAGCGGCGCCGGGCCCGGTGAGCGCCAAGGCGGTCAACATCGCGATAAGTGAGTGGTTTTTAGAAAAATGCATACATGTGTCCTTGATGAGCAGGCCCTCGGCCAGGAAGCAGAAATTGTGCTGGGTATTGGCTGCACACAGGCGGGGGCGGGCAATAACCCTGTGCCCACCGGTGTGGATTGTTCAATGTGACTCGTGACGCAGAGCGCC
>JBIIVW010000186.1:0-6570 GCA_044339205.1 Rhodoferax sp.
GCCAAAGCTGGCAAACAGCTCGGCCATGATTTCGGCGTCACCCAAGGCCAGTTGCTTGACCCCTGCCGGCAAGTTGGTGATGCTGGGCAGTTTCCCGACCGCTGCGGCCACATCGCCCAATTGCGCGCCGGCCAGCTCCACCTCAAAGGTGACATTGCGGCTGCGGTTCAGGCGGTCAATGACGGCTGGGCCACCCGCCATCTCCAGCGTGGCAACCTGGCTGAGCATGACCGGACCCCGGGCGCCGGGCACGGCCAGGCGGCCCAGCAGCTCCAGGTCCTGGCGGGCCGAGTCGGCCAGTTTCACCACGATGGGCACTTGCCGCTGGCTGAGGTTGAGCTTGGCCAGCGACGTGTCATAGTCGCCCACGGTGGCAATGCGCAGGGTCTCGCCAATGGCGGTGCTGGTCACGCCCAGATCGGCCGCGCGGGCAAAGTCGGGCCGCACGGCAATCTCGGAGCGGATCAGGCTGGCACTGGACGTGATGCTGCCCAGGCCGGGAATGGTGCGCAGGTCACGCTCCACGGCCGCCGCCGCCGTGGCCAGGGCTTGCGGGTCTTCGCCGGTCAGTACCAGCTGGTATTTTTCACCCGAGCCGCCCAGGCCCACCTTGCTGCGCACCCCCGGCAACTCGGCCATGGCGTCGCGAATGGCGTTCTCGATACCCTGCTTGCGCGGGCGTGCGCCCCGGTCGGTCAGTAACACGGTGAGCGTGGCCTTGCGCACCTCGGTGGTGCCGGGGGGTGCAAACGGGTCCGAGCCCGCCGCACCGCCGCCCACGGTGGTGTAGATGCTCTTGATGTGCTCGACCTTGGTGAGCAGCACACGCGCCGCCTCGGCAGCGGTCTTGGTCTGCGCCAGCGTCGAGCCGGGAGGCAACTCAATGTAGACCTGGGTTTGGGAGTTGTCATCTGGCGGAATAAAGCCGGTGGGCAACAGCGGAATCAGCGCGAGCGATCCCACAAAAAACGCCGCCGCTGCCGCCAGGGTGACCCAACGGTGACTCAAGGCCCAGTGGCTGACCTTCATGTAAGTGCCCATCCAGAACGGGTCTTTATGGGGGCGCGGGCTGCGCTTCATGATGTAGGCTGCCATCATGGGCGTGAGCATTCGGGCCACCACCAACGAGGCAAACACGGCCAGCGCGGCCGTCCAGCCAAACTGCTTGAAGAACTTGCCGGGAATACCGGCCATGAAAGCGGTAGGCAAAAACACCGCAATCAGGGTGAAGGTGGTGGCCACCACGGCCAGGCCAATTTCGTCCGAGGCTTCCATGGCGGCCTGGTAAGGCGTCTTGCCCATGTTCAGGTGGCGCTCGATGTTTTCGACCTCCACAATCGCATCGTCCACCAGCACACCGATCACCAGAGACAGCGCCAGCAGCGTGACGGTGTTGATGGAGAAGCCCAAGTAAGCCATACCGATAAAGGCCGGAATCACCGACAGCGGCAAGGCCACGGCCGACACCAGCGTGCTGCGGAAATTGCGCAAGAACAGCCACACCACAATCACCGCCAGAATCGCACCCTCGTAGAGCATGACCATGGACGAATCAAACTCCTCGGCCACGGGCTGCACAAAGTCAAAGGCCTGGGTGAGTTCAATGTCGGGGTGCTGGGTTTTGAGTTCCTCCAAGGCCAGCTTCACTGCCGCGCCCACCTCCACCTCGCTGGCACCTTTGCTGCGGGTAATCTCAAAACCCACCACCGACACGCCGTTGAGCATGGCCAGCGCCCGGGGCTCGGCCACGGTGTCTTTGACCGTGGCCACCTGGTCCAGGCGCACCCGCTGCCCACTGCTCAGGGACAGCTCCAGGCGCGCCAGTTCTTCCACGGTTTTGACCGTGGCCAGCGTGCGCATGGGTTGCTCGCTGCCGCCCAAATCGGCCCGGCCACCGGCACTCTCGGTTTGCACCTGGCGCAACTGGCGCGACACATCGGCAGCCGTGGCGCCCAGCGCCTGTAATTTAAGCGGGTCCAGCGCCACCTCCACCTGGCGGGTAACACCCCCGACCCGCACCACCGAACCTACGCCCTTGACGCCCAGCAGGCGGCGCGCCACGGTGTTGTCCACAAACCAGCTCAAGGCCTCATCGTCCATTTTGTCGGACCGAATCGTGAGTGCCAGAATCGGTGCGCCCGAGAGGTTGACCTTGCTGACCACCGGGTCGCGCACATCGCTGGGCAGCTCCGAGCGCACGCCCTGCACGGCGCTGCGCACATCGTCGATGGCTTCTTGCGTGGGCTTCTCCAGGCGGAACTCGGCTGTGACCGTGACGCCGCCGTCCTGCACCTTGGTATAGATGTTTTTCAGGCCTTGCAAAGGGGCAATGACGTTTTCGATTTTTCGGGCGACTTCGGTTTCCAGCTGGGCCGGTGCGGCACCCGGCAGAGAAGCCGACACGATGATGGTGGGCAACTCCAAGTCAGGGAACTGCTGCACCTTCATGGAATTGAAGGCCAGCAAGCCGGCCAAGGTGAGCAGCACAAACAGCATTGCCGCAGGAATCGGGTTCTTGATGGACCACGCAGAGACATTCATCTTGGTCACTCCTTATTTTGTAGCTGGTGATGCTTTTGATACGCCGGCTGGAGGGCTATTTGGCACTGAATTGGCTTCTGGCTGGCCAGCCACCACGCGCACCAGGTCCCCCTCGCTCAAAAAGCTGCCACCACTCACCACCAGCTGGTCTTGCGGCGTGACACCACTGCGAATCTCCACCTGATCGCCCACCACGCGGCCCGTCTGCACCTTGATCTGGCTGACGCGTTTATCCGCCCCCACGCGCGACACGAAGCTGAATCCATCGCGCACCACCACTGCGGTTTGCGGCAAGGTCAGGGCGCTGGAGCTGCCCAGCTCAAACTCACCCCGGGCAAACATGCCCGGCTTGAAGGCGCCCGACGCCAGTTTGCTGCCCGGCAGGGCGCCAGTCAGGTCCACGTAGACCAGGCCATTGCGGGTGACGGCGTCCACCGTGGGCGCCAGGGTGCGCACACGCCCCCTCATTTGCTCGCCGCCCGGCGCAGTAACCACCACGCCCGTGCCCACAGCAATGCGGCCAATCTCGCTGGAGGTGACCTCGCCGCGCCACTCCAGACGACCCTGGCGGATGAGCTTGAACATCTCGGTGCCGGCGCCCACCACCGAGCCCACGCTGGCCTGGCGGCTTGAGATGATGCCGCTGTCAGGCGCCAGCAGCCGGGTGTTGTTCAGGCGCAGCAGCTGGGAGTCCAGTTGCGCCTGGGCGGAGGCCACACGCGCTTTGGCCGTGGCCTCAACGGTGATGTATTGGTTGACCTGCTGGGCACTGAGCGCCCCGCTGCCCTGCACGGCACGGGCGCGGTCGGCATTGGCTGCAGCCTCGGCGGCATTGGCCTGGGCCTCGGCCACGGCGGCGCGCGCCACCCCCACATCGGCCTGCACGCTCTCGGCGGCAAAGCTGGCCAGCAACTGGCCGCGCTTGACCTGGTCGCCCACGCTGGCGTGCAACTCGGTCACGCGCAGGCCACCGGTCTCGGCGCCAATGCTGGCCTCTTGCCAGGCGGCCACGTTGCCGTTGGCCGCCAGTTTGACGGTCAAGGTACTGCTCTTGGGCTGGGTCAATGACACCGTGAGCGCCGCCTTGGCTGCAGTGGCTGCCGGTGCGGCGGCATCAGCTGCCTGGGTACGGGTGGCGAAGAGGCCCAGAGCGGCAAAAGCGATGGCGCCAGCGGCCAGCAGGCTCAGCGTGAGGGGTTTGAATTGAAAACGGTTCATGGGGAGATTCATGGGTGATAACTCAAAAAATGGGTGTTACGTGGGGGTGTGGTGTTTGACCGGGTTCAATCCGTTCACAGACCGGGACTGGCTGCACCGTCGCCCGGCTCCCAGCCACCGCCCAGGGCGCGGTACAGCGCCACCCAGGCGCGTTGACGCTCCAGTTGCAAGGCAATTTGCCCGGACTGGGCCGCCAGCGCAACCCGGCGCACGTCTTCCAGCTCCACCAGGCTGGCCAGCCCCTGCCCATAGCGGGCCTGGGTTCCGGCCAAGGCGTCGGCATAACCCTTGGCAGATACCGCCACATCCACCTGTCGCGCCTGCGTGCTTTCCAGTGTGACCAGCGCCTCTTCCACATCGCGCACGGCTTGGCGCACCTTGCTCTGGTAGGCATTGACGACCTGCGCGTAGTTGGCCTTCGCCAACGCCACATTGGCCGCACCCTGGCCACCATCAAACAAGGGCACGCTCAAGGCCAGGGGCCCGAAGGACCAGGTGTCCAGGCTGCTGGTGACCCCACTGCTGCGCAGACCAGCCCTGCCAATGGCGCCATTGAGCGTGAGGCGGGGATAGCGCTGTGCCTGCGCACTGCCCACCTGGGCACGGGCCACCACCAAGTCACGCTCGGCGGCAAACACATCGGGGCGTTGGGTCAGGGCCTGGGCGGGTACGCTTGCTATGTTTATTGAAACCTCTTTACCAATCAACGTGCCGGCTACAGCCATTTTTGATCGTATTTCTGCCTCTGGCAGGGCTGTAAGCTCCACCAGCGCCTTGGTGTTGA
Organism: Rhodoferax sp.; assembly: GCA_044339205.1. Taxonomy (GTDB): domain Bacteria; phylum Pseudomonadota; class Gammaproteobacteria; order Burkholderiales; family Burkholderiaceae_C; genus Rhodoferax. The sequence goes on from JBIIVW010000186.1 coordinate 4,544, forward strand.
TGTCGCACTGCGCGGCCTGGCTGGTCACCCGCGACCGGGCCTCGGCTGCACTGGCCTGGGCCAACGCAGAAGTGGCCGGTGCGGTAAAGCCGGCCCGGGTGCTGACCTCGGCCAGACGGGCCGTCTCTACCCGTGAGGTGGCGTCCTGGCGGGCCACATCGAGCAGGCGGGCACAGGTGCCCAGCCCGTAATACACACCGGCTACCTCGGCGGCCACAGACACCCGCGCGTTGTGCCACTGTGCCTGGCTGCCGTCGAGTTGCGCCCGCGCCGCCTCGCTCACCACCCGATTGGCGCCCACCAGATCCAACTCCCACGAGGCCTGCGCGCCGGCCTGTGCCGTGGTGGCCAATACCGGGCTGGACAGCCCCACACCGCGCCCTGCGTTGGCTATGCCATCGATCTTGGGCAACAACGCGGCATTGGCGCTGACTTGGGCCGCCCGCGCCGAGGCCACACGCGCCAGCGCCTGGGCCACCGTGGGGCTGGCTGCCTGCGCGGCCTCAATCAAAGCCACCAGTTCAGGGTCGCCCTGCTGGCGCCACCACTGGGACAGGCTGCTGACCTCGCCCTGGTGCGGCAGTGGTGCCTGCCACTGGAGTGCGGCCAGAGAGGGCACCTGAGCCGGCGGGAGCGTCAGCGCACAGCCCGCCAAGGCAAAAGGAAAGGCCAGAGTGGCCACTAAGCGTCTTGGGTTCATGGTGATCAAGCTTGTGTGGATATCGAAGATGTGTCGGAACAATGAGGGGTTGCGGCATCAGCCCGTCGGCGCGCTTCGGACTCGACCATGGCCAAGGCGTAGGTCACCAGCCGGTCGGCATAGTCGTCGATGGTCTGAGGCGATGACAGCAAGGCAGGGCAAATGGATTGGTAAACGTCCCCCGCCAGGTGAAGCATCACACCCAGCCCGGCCACGGAGAACGCCAGGCGGTGGACATCGTCATCGGCTTCATCCAGACCCAAATGGCGGCACAACACCGCCACCAGCGCCAGCTGCGCGGGCTTGATGTTGTTCTCAATCTCATCACGCCACACCCCGGTGGGCTCCAGCATTTCGCGGTAATGCAGCTTCATGCAGCTTTGCACCAGTTGGCCTTGCTTGAGCGGCTCGGAGAAGCCTCGCATCAAGATGCTCAGCGCCTCACGCAGCGGCATACCGAGCTGGTTGAATTGCGAAGGATCGGTGCCGGGGTTGCTGCGGGGATCTTCAAAGACCGCGCGGTACAAGCCCGCTTTGTCGCCAAAGTAGTAACTGATGGCGGCCACATTGACTTGGGCGGCCAACGCAATTTCGCGGGTGGAGGTTTTGCTGAAACCGTGGTCGGCAAACAGCTGCAAAGCCGCATCGAGCAACCGGTTACGGGCCTCCAGGCCGTCGCTGCGCAAAGGCTTGGCATGCGCCTCAGGCGTAGGAGGAATTTCAATTTTCATGACCCGCATCATACCTAGTTAAATCAAACGTTTGATTTAACTAGGAGATAACACCGTTGAATTTCAGCCGTCAGTCCAAGATAACTTAAGGGCCGCCACTGCACCTGCGCAGGCCCTCAAGCTTCGCCTTATATCGTGGGCGAGAAACCGGGCAAATCAATCACCACATTGCCAATCACCTGCCCGGCTTCCACCATTTCGTGGGCTTGCACGATGTCATTGAGCGCGAAACGCTGACCCACCGTGTGCTGGAGTTGCTGAGCTTGCAGAAGCGCCGTCAACCGGTCGACGGCGCCTTGTCGGTCTTGAGGCGTCAGGTCGTAGACCAAAAAGAACTGGAGCGAGACCGAGCCAAACAGCATGGGGCGGAAATTGATGGTCACCTCGGGCGCATTGGAGCCGTAACACACCACCCGGCCGTGCGGGGCCAAGCCGCCTTCAGACACAATTTTGGCCGTGCTGGAAAAATCCATGTCAATGATGACCGAGGCGCCCCGGCCACCGGTCAGTGCCTTGACCCGCTCAGACACCGATTCGGTCTTGTAATAGATAGCCTCTTTCATGCCCGCCGCTCGGGCGTGCAAGGCTTTGGCGGG
>JBIIVW010000128.1:0-9574 GCA_044339205.1 Rhodoferax sp.
GGAGACCTTTTTATGGATTTGGCCTTTACCCCTGAAGAGCAGAAGTTTCGCGAAGACATTCGCGCCTGGGTCAGCGAGAACCTCCCCGCTGATATTTCCCACAAGGTGCACAACGCCTTGCGCCTGAGCCGCGACGACATGCAGCGCTGGGCCAAGATTCTGGGTAAAAAAGGCTGGCTGGGCCACAACTGGGCCAAGGAATTTGGCGGCCCCGGCTGGACCTCCATTGAAAAGCACCTGTTTGAAGAAGAATGCGCCCTGGCCGGTGCACCCCGCGTCGTGCCCTTTGGCCCGGTGATGGTGGCCCCGGTCATCATGGCCTTTGGAAATGCAGAGCAGCAACAGCGCTTTTTGCCCGGCATTGCCGACGGTTCGGTGTGGTGGAGCCAAGGTTACAGCGAGCCCGGTTCCGGCTCCGACCTCGCGTCTGTGAAGACAAAAGCCGAGCGCCAGGGTGACAAATTTATTGTCAACGGCCAAAAAACCTGGACCACGCTGGGCCAATACGGCGAGTGGATCTTTTGCCTGGTGCGCACCAGCACCGAAGGCAAGCCCCAGACCGGCATCAGCTTCTTGCTGATTGACATGAAATCCCCCGGCGTGACCGTGCGCCCCATCGTGCTGCTGGACGGCGAGGCCGAGGTGAATGAGGTGTGGTTTGACAACGTCGAAGTGCCGGCTGAAAACCTGATTGGTGAAGAAAACAAGGGCTGGACTTACGCCAAATACCTGCTGGGCCACGAGCGCACCAACATTGCCGACGTGAACCGCACCAAGCGCGAACTGGAGCGCCTCAAGCGCATCGCCAAAGCCGAAGGCGTCTACAACGACGTCAGATTCCGCGACGAAATCGCCAAGCTTGAAGTCGATGTGGTGGCGCTGGAGATGATGGTGCTGCGCGTGCTGGCCGCCGAGTCTTCGGGCAAACAATCGCTCGACATTGCGGGCCTGCTCAAGATCCGCGGCAGCGAGATTCAGCAGCGTTACAGCGAGTTGATGATGCTGGCCGCCGGGCCGTACGCACTGCCCTTGATGCATGAAGCCATGGAAGCCGGCTGGCAAGGTGACGCCGTGGGCGCCGTGCATTGCGCACCCCTGGCCTCCACGTACTTCAACATGCGCAAGACCACCATTTACGGTGGCAGCAACGAAGTGCAGCGCAACATCGTGTCCCAAGTCGTGCTGGGCTGATTGCCCCACCCCAACAAGAAAGAAACGCATCATGGATTTCAATTTTTCTGACGATCAGGAACAACTGCGCGACGCCGTGCGCAAGTGGGTGGACAAGGGCTACAACTTTGACCGCCGTCGCGCGGCGGTGAAAGCCGGCGGCTTCTCCAAAGAAGCCTTCACTGAAATGGCCGAGCTGGGCCTGTGCGGCCTGTATGTGCCTGAAGCCCATGACGGCATGGGCATGGGCCCGGTCGAGGGCATGGTGGTGATGGAAGAGCTGGGCCGTGGCATGGTGCTGGAGCCTCTGGCACAAAGCCTGATTGCTGGCGGTGTGCTGGCAGGTTACGCGCCTGAAGCCGTCAAAGCCGCCTGGCTGCCCAAGATCGCCAGTGGTGAAGCGCTGGTGGTGCTGGCGTACCAAGAACGTGCTGCACGCTACAAACTCGATGTTTGCGAGGCAAAAGCGAAGCTAGCCGGCACAGAATATGCCTTGACAGCTACCAAAAGCATAGTGCCTGCTGGCGATATGGCCGACGCCTTCCTGGTGCCCGCCATGTTGGATGGCAAGCAGGCCCTGTTTTTGGTAGAGCGCACCGCCAGCGGCGTGACCACCCGGGGTTACGGCACCCAAGACGGCAGCCGTGCCGCCGAAGTCACCCTGGCCAATGCGCCTGCCACGCTGGTCACGCTCGACGGCCTGACCGCCTTGGAGCATGGTGTGGACATCGGCATTGCCGCCACCTGTGCCGAGGCTGTGGGCGTGATGGACAAAACACTGACTATTACGGCCGAGTACATGAATACCCGCAAGCAGTTTGGCGTGGTCATCAGCAGCTTTCAGGCCCTGCGCCACCGCGCTGCCGATGTCAAGATGCAGCTGGAACTCGCCCGTTCCATGAGCTTTTACGCCTCACTCAAGCTCAATGCCCCGGCGCCTGAGCGCCGTGCGGCGATGGCGCGTGCCAAGTACCAGTTGGGTAATTCCATGCGCTTTGTGGGTCAGCAATGCGTGCAATTGCACGGTGGCATTGGCGTGACGGACGACTACATCGTGAGCCACTACTTCAAGCGGCTCACACAGATGGAAATGAGCTTTGGCGACAGCCTGCACCACTTGGGTGAAGTGTCCGCCCGCATGCAGGACACCGCTGGCGTCTTTGCCTGACCAACAGCGCTTCTACTCCGCCTCGCGCACCCGCAGGAAACTCGCAAAACGCGGCAGTCCTGCGGGGGTGCGCTCCCGGTAACGGTAGGTCACCAAGGCCCCGATAGCGGGAGCTAACTCTCGCTGCGCATCGCTGAACCCGGTGCCCAACGCAAATTGCTGGCCGCTGGGCAACTCCAGTAACAAGGCGCCCAATCGCCCCGTGTGCTTACCTTTCCCCGGCAAGTGGCCAATCACCCGGCCCTCTTCGTCAGGCAAGGGCTTGAGCTTGAAGAGACTGTCGCTGCGGCCCGCAGCCCACAAGGCATCGGCCCGGTGCAGCATGAGGCCCTCGGCGCCGGCCTTCACCAGCTGACGCAACTGCCGCTGCAGCGCCGCCTGGTCGATGCCGCGCTTTTGCTCTACAACTTGCAGCCAAGCCGGGGAGCCCGCAGCTCCCAGCAGCGTTGCAGCTCGCGCAGTGCGCTCGGCAAAGGTGCCCTCGGTGCCCGGCAAATCAAACACCATGTAGCGCAATTCACGCCACTCGGCATCCACGGGTGTACTTTTGCGTGCGATGCCGGAGAGCCGGTCAAACTGGCCCCGCCCCAGCCACAATTCGCCGTCCAGCGGCGTGGGTGGCAAGGCCGCTGTAAACCAGGCAGGAGCGGCAATGGCGCGGCCACTGCGAAAACGCAGCACTTGGCCATCCCACACGGCGCGCACGCCGTCGAGCTTTTCGCTGACCAGGAACTCACCGGGATTGAGGGCCGCATGCCAATGCTTGGCCAGCATGAGGGCGGGGGGTGCATCCGCTGGCACATAAACCCGTGTTGCAACGGGCGTCGAAACTTGGGCCGTGGCTGCCGGCAAACCCATCAGCACACCACTGAGCACACAAACCAGCGGCCAGGCCCTTGGCCCGGATGAACGAAACACCATGTTGATCTCCCTGTTTTTTTAGTGTGATCGCAGCGGGTGATCCGCCGCGCCTGACGCGGGCGTCAGACTACCAGTCGCGATGACTTGGGGACGTGCGCCATCAAAAACTCCATCTGGTCAGCCAGGATGCGGCGGTTGCGCAGAATAAAGTCTTCCCACAGGCTGGGCACATAGGGCGTGTACAAAAGCGGCATCTTGGCCTGCTCCGGGGTGCGGTGGCTCTTGCGGTGGTTGCACGGGCGGCACGAGGTCACCACATTCATCCAAGTGTCCACGCCGTTCTGGGCGAAGGGAATGATGTGCTCGCGGGTCAGCACCTCTTCATGAAAATGCTGACCGCAATAGGCACACACGTTGCGGTCGCGGGCAAACAGCTTGCTGTTGGTCAGGCCAGGCTTCAGGTTGAAGGGGTTGATGCCGGGCACGCCTTTGGTCCCGATGATGCTGTTGACAGTGATGATGGATTGCTCGCCCGTCACCGCGTTGTGGCCGCCATGAAACACAGCCACCTCCTGCCCCATTTCCCAACGGACTTCTTCAGCAGCGTAATGAATCACCGCTTGCTCCAGCGAAATCCACGATTGGGGCAACCCTTGGGCTGACAGCTTCAAGACTTTCAAAACACGCCTCCTGGTACAGAAAATGAACCACTGACACGAAATGCAACCGCCTCATGCAACCAGCCCCGATCAGGGGGCCCGCCGCTGAGACACAATATAACCTGTTTCCATGAAAAACCGGTTACAGACGCATGACACGGCGGCCTGGCCTGCTATTAAAAAGATAACAATCAATGAAGGTATTTCGCGGCTTTAACCACCCCGGGCTCCATGCAGCCTGCGCCTTGACGATTGGCAACTTCGATGGTGTGCACCGGGGCCACCAAGCCATGCTGGCGCTGCTCAACAGCGAGGCCCAGCAGCGTGGCGTGCCCAGCTGTGTGCTGACCTTTGAGCCGCATCCGCGCGACTACTTTGCCCAAGCCAACCACCAACCCGGGCTGGCGCCCGCGCGCATCGGCACCTTGCGCGACAAACTCATTGACCTCGCCCAATGCGGCGTCGACCAGACGGTGGTGCTGCCTTTCGGCGCCCGGTTGGCATCCCGGTCGCCTCAGGCCTTTATCGATGACGTGTTGGTGGCAGGGCTCGGCACGCGTTATGTTCTAGTGGGTGACGATTTCCGCTTTGGGTCCAAGCGGGCTGGCGATTACGCGCTGCTGGATGCGGCGGGCGTAGCCCAGGGCTTTGACGTGGCGCGCATGAACAGCTACGAGGTTCATGGCTTGCGGGTGTCCAGCTCCGCCGTGCGCGATGCCCTGTCCGAGGGTCGCATGCAGGACGCCGAGCGCCTGTTGGGCCGACCCTACCGCATCTCCGGCCATGTGGTCCATGGGCGCAAGCTGGGGCGCGAGTTGGGCTTCAAGACCCTGAATTTGCGTTTTGCCCACTGGAAATCAGCGGCCAGCGGCATCTTTGCCGTGCTGGTGCATGGCCTGGGTGACAACCCAATTGCTGGCGTAGCCAACCTGGGCGTGCGTCCGTCGATCGACCCCACGGATGTCAATGGCGGTCGTGTCTTGCTGGAAACCCATTGCCTGGACTGGCCCGACACCCTGGGCCCCGAGGGGGCCTACGGTAAAATCATCCGGGTTGAACTCCTTCACAAACTGCACGACGAGTTGAAGTACGACTCTCTGGACGCCCTCACCGCCGGCATCAGACAGGATTGCCTGAATGCCCGTGCGTACTTTGCAAAATAGCGCCACCATGACTACACACACCACACCGCCCGTTACGCCCGCTGCCATGGAAGCGCCCGTCAAGGCAGACTACCGCAGTACGCTGAACCTGCCCGACACCCCGTTCCCCATGCGCGGGGACTTGCCCAAGCGCGAGCCGGGCTGGGTCAAAGCCTGGGAAGACCAGGGCATTTACAAAAAGCTGCGGGCGGCCCGCGCCGGTTCGCCCAAGTTTGTGTTGCACGACGGCCCGCCCTACGCCAACGGCCAGATTCACATGGGCCATGCGGTCAACAAGATTCTGAAAGACATGATCGTGAAGGCACGCCAGCTCAAGGGCATGGACGCGGCCTACATCCCGGGCTGGGACTGCCATGGGCTGCCGATCGAGAACGCCATTGAGAAGAAGTTTGGCCGCAAGCTGGCCCGGGACGACATGCAGGCCAAGAGCCGCGCGTTTGCCACCGAGCAGATCGACCAGCAGCGGGTGGACTTCAAGCGCCTGGGCGTGCTGGGTGACTGGGACCACCCTTACCGCACCATGGACTTCAAGAACGAAGCCGAAGAACTGCGCGCCTTCAAGCGCGTGGTGGAGCGCGGTTTTGTGTACCGGGGCCTGAAACCCGTGTATTGGTGCTTTGACTGCGGATCTTCTCTAGCCGAATTCGAAATTGAATACGCGGACAAAAAATCGCAGACGCTGGATGTGGCGTTTCTGAGTGCCGAGCCTGCCAAACTGGCCGCGGCCTTTGGCCTGGAATCACTCACCAAAGATGCCTTTGCCGTCATCTGGACCACCACCGCCTGGACCATTCCCGCCAACCAGGCACTCAACCTGAATCCGGAGTTGACCTACGCGCTGGTGGACACCGAGCGCGGCCTGCTGGTGCTGGCCGAGAGCCTGGTCGAGAAATGCATGGTGCGCTATCAGCTCACCGGCACCGTGGTGGCCACCACACTGGGCAAAAACCTGGGTGGCCTCAACTTCAAACACCCGCTGGCGCACGTGGATGCTGGCTACGACCGCCTGAGCCCGGTCTACCTGGCCGACTACGCCACGGCCGACGACGGCACCGGTCTGGTGCATTCCTCTCCCGCCTATGGCGTAGAGGATTTCAACTCCTGCGTGGCGCATGGCATGGCGTATGACGACATCCTGAACCCGGTGCAGGGCAATGGTGCCTACGAGCCCGAGTTGCCGCTGTTTGGCGGACAACACATCTGGAAAGCCTGCCCGGTCATCATCGAGGCCCTGCGCGATGCCGGCCGCCTGATGGCTACCGAGAACATCACCCACAGCTACCCGCACTGCTGGCGCCACAAAACGCCGGTGATTTACCGGGCGGCGGCCCAGTGGTTCATTCGCATGGACGAAGGCGTGGGTGTGTTCACCAAGGACAAAGCGCCCAAAACCCTGCGCCAGACCGCTCTGGAAGCGATCGAGCAAACATCTTTTTACCCCGAGAACGGCAAGACCCGCCTGCGCGACATGATCGCCGGCCGGCCGGACTGGTGTATTTCCCGCCAGCGCAGCTGGGGCGTGCCGCTGCCCTTCTTCCTGCACAAGGACAGTGGCGAGCTGCATCCCCTGACCATGGAGATGCTCGATCTGGCGGCCAACATGATCGAAGCCGGTGGCATTGAGGCCTGGAGTAAGGCCACGACCGAAGAGATCTTCGCCCAAGTCGGTGCCACTGAGGCCGAGCAGTACACCAAGAGCACCGACATTCTGGAGGTCTGGTTTGACTCCGGCACCACCCACACCACGGTGCTCAAAGGCTCGCACGCGGGCGCAGCCCACGTGTCAGGCCCCGAGGCGGACCTGTACCTGGAGGGCCACGACCAGCACCGCGGCTGGTTCCACTCCTCGCTCTTGACCGCGTGCGCCATGAATGACCGCGCACCCTACAAAGGCATCCTGACGCACGGCTTTACCGTGGACAGCAAGGGCCACAAGATGAGCAAGAGCGCCGGCAACGGCGTGGACCCCCAGGAAACATCCAAAAAGCTGGGCGCCGAAATCATCCGCCTGTGGGTGGCCGCGAGCGACTATTCGGGCGACATTGCGGGCGACGACAAGATTCTGGCCCGTGTGGTGGACACCTACCGGCGCATCCGCAACACGCTCAAGTTCCTGATGGCCAATACCCAGGACTTTGACCCCGCCGTAGACACCGTGCCGCTGGATCAGATGCTGGAGATCGACCGCTACGCCCTAAGCCGCATCTCGCAACTGCAGGTCGACGTGCTGGCACATTACGAGGTGTATGAATTTCACCCTGTGGTGGCCAAGCTGCAAATTTATTGCTCGGAAGATCTGGGTTCGTTCTACCTGGACGTCCTCAAAGACCGGCTCTACACCACAGCGCCTGACTCCCTAGCACGACGCAGCGCGCAAACGGCGCTGTGGCACATCACGCAGGTGATGTTGCGCCTGATGGCGCCCTTCTTGAGCTTCACCGCTGAAGAAGCCTGGTCGGTCCTGGGCAAAGCGGGCAAGACGCCAGCAGCCAGCCGAGAAACGATCTTTATCGACACTTACCTGCCGCTGGAGGCGCCCGATACCGCCCTGCTGGCGAAGTGGAGCCGCATTCGCGAGATTCGTGATCTGGTCAACAAGGACATTGAAGTCCTGCGGGCCGACGGCCAGGTCGGCTCGTCGCTGCAAGCCAGCGTGACGCTAACGGCCGGGCCTCAAGACTACGCCTTGCTGGCCAGTCTGGGGGATGACTTGAAGTTTGTTTTCATCACATCTGCTATCAACCTGGTAGCTGGAGAGTCAATGAACATATCGGCTAGCGCCTCAAAAGGCATTAAATGTGAGCGTTGCTGGCATTACTGTGACGATATTGGCGTGGATGCGGCCCATCCGACACTCTGCGGGCGCTGCAGCAGCAATTTGTTCGGTACCGGTGAAACCCGACGGGTGGCTTGATGGCACGCAAATCCAGTTTTGGCAACCCCTCAGGCTCTGGCATGCTGCAGTGGCTAGGTCTGGCCGTTATCCTCCTGATCGCCGACCAGCTCACCAAGGTGATGATTCTGGGCTACTACCAACTCGGGGACAGCACCTATGTCACGAGTTTCTTCAACGTCGTGCGGGTGCACAACAGCGGTGCAGCGTTCTCGTTTCTGGCCGGTGCGGGCGGTTGGCAGCGCTGGTTCTTCACGGTTATTGGCGTCGTGGCCGCCATCGTGATTTTGTGGATGCTCAAAAACCACAGTGGGCAAAAACTCTTTGCTTTTGCCTTGTCGTGCATTCTGGGCGGGGCCATCGGTAATGTGATTGACCGGGTGATGTATGGCTACGTCGTGGACTTTCTGGACTTTCACTGGGCTGGGTGGCATTTTCCGGCGTTCAACGTAGCCGACGCCGCCATTTCGATCGGCGCGGCCTGCCTGATATTGGACGAGCTGCTGCGGGTGCGGCGCTCGCGCTGAGGCAGGCTCAGGCAGGTTTCAACGCGGGGTGAGTGGCATTAAAAACAATAGCTACTCACCCAAGCAAATCGCCGGCTAGAGCCCAGAAAGACTTACAAAGTCAGAATCGTGCACCCCGTGGTCTTGCGGGCTTCAAGATCGCGGTGCGCCTGCTGCACATCTTCCAGCTTGTAGCGCTGATCAATGCGGATCGTGATCTTGCCGCTGGTTACGGCCTCAAACAAATCATCGGCCATGGCCTGAGTGCTCTCCCGGGTGGCAATGTGGGTAAACAGCGTCTGGCGGGTAACATAAATCGAGCCTTTGGGTCCCAGAATGCCCGGTGAAAAAGGCGCGACCGGGCCAGAGGCATTGCCAAAGCTGGCCATCAGGCCAAAGGGTGCCAGGCAGTCCAGCGACTTGTCCCAAGTGTCTTTGCCCACCGAGTCGTAAACCACCTTGACGCCCTTGCCGCCCGTGATTTCTTTCACGCGGGCCAAAAAGTCTTCGGTTGCATAGTTGATGACATAGGCGGCGCCGTGTTCTTTGGCGAGCGCGCATTTGGCGTCCGACCCCGCTGTGCCAATCAGCTGCAAACCCAGGGCGCGCGCCCACTGGCAGGCAATCAGGCCCACACCGCCGGCCGCGGCATGAAACAGCACAAAATCACCGGCCTGTAGCCCGCCTTGAGGCAGGGTGCGTTTGAGCAAATACTGGGCGGTGAGGCCCTTGAGCATCATGGCCGCGCCAGTCTCGAATGAGATGGCGTCGGGCAGCTTGCACACGCACTTGGCCGGCATCACCCGCAATTCACAGTAGCTGCCGGGTGGCTGGCTGGCATAAGCCGCACGGTCGCCCACTTGAAGGTGCGTCACGCCCGCGCCCACCGCCTCCACGACACCCGCGGCCTCCATGCCGAGCTGCAAAGGCATGGGCAGGGCGTACAGGCCGCTGCGCTGATACACGTCAATGAAGTTGAGGCCCACCGCGTGATGGCGAATACGGATTTCACCCGGACCGGGCTCCCCCACCATCACGTGTGCAAGTTGGAGTTGTTCGGGGCCGCCGTGTTGCTCAATGCGAATGGCGCGGGACGAAAATTCTGTCATGTCGGATCTCCTTGGTTTTAGGTGGTGGAGATGTTGCCATGAAAT
>JBIIVW010000129.1:0-9543 GCA_044339205.1 Rhodoferax sp.
CTGAAAGAGCTCTGCGAGGCGCACCAACTGTTCCTGATTGAAGACTGTGCACATGTGCTTATCGACAGCGCTGCAGGGCGAGCCCTTGGCAGCCATGGCCATATCAGTGTGTTCAGTTTCAGAAAGTTCTTGCCGCTTCACGAAGGTGCTTGTCTGGTCAACAATACCGAGCCTGGTGCCGGGGCGGTGACCTTGCGCGCGGCAGGCTGGCGTCACTCGCTCAGGATGAAAAAGCACTTGATGGAGAAGCTATGCGTCGACTCAGGCGGCCTCGCTGCCACCTTGGCCAACGGGGTGCAGGCTGGTCTCAAGAGGATGAAGCGCACCCTGCCTTGCGAAGCCAGCACGAGAGACGGTGTGCCGATTTTAAAAGAGGAGTCACCTTCATTTGATTCATCTCTGGCAGACCAACCCATGGCGTATCTCTCACAGCGCGTCCTGCAAAATTCTGCGGTGAGCCGAATTGTGGAACAGCGGCGTGCCAATTACAAGCACCTGCTGCAGGCCACAGCCGGGCTCGCGGGTATCACCCCGTTATTTCCCTGCCTGCCAACGGGCACCTGCCCCTGGGTGTTTCCCGTGATGTCCAGCCTTGTCAAAGACCTGCACAAGCAGTTGCGTGCGCGGGGCGTTGCCGCTGCTGCTTGGGATGGGGTGATACACCCCAGCTTGCCAATTGCGCATTTCCCTGAGGCTGCTCAGCTCTATGCCAACCTGATATTTTTACCATTGCATCAAGACCTGTCTTTTGCCACGCTTGACGCCATGGTCGATGTCTTGACGTCAGTGATCAGCCTGAATGCCCAGAAAGCGAGACCATCATGATGACTATGCAGCCTGCCCGATCTGACCTGGTGCGCGGCATGTCTATCCCGCGCATCGCGTTCGCTTCGCAAGAAGACCTTGCGACGCACCTTGATGGGCAGACCCGCCCATTCATTGCGACGGGTTGTATTGGCAGCTGGCTGGCCACGCAAGAGTGGACGCCCGACTATTTCGTGAAGCGTTATGGTGACTTTCCGGTAACAGCCAGCGTGGACCTTCCTACGCAAGGCGTACCCTATGCCTTGAGCCCGGCAGAGCATCTCCTGCGGACCAGCATGGCCGAATTTGTGCGGCGCATGGATGACGCGCCCAGACCCAGCTATTTGCACCAGTTGTCGGTCAAGCAGTTCCCTGGTTTGCAGAGCGCCACTGCATTCGACACTCTTTTGCCCCCTTCCTCCCGCAACATCAGTCTCTATTTTTGGCTCGGTTCAGGGGGCACCCGCTCGGGCCTTCACTTTGATCGCTTTGACAACATCAACGCCCAGATATTTGGACGCAAGAGCGTTCTTTTGTTGTCGCCCGAACAGAGTGGGGCAATCTATCCCTTTGGTGACAACATCGAAAAAAGCCAGGTCGATCCAGATCAACCAGATCTGGATCGATTTCCACGGTTTTCTGGTGTCCGGCCCATGACCGCGGTCATTGAGCCGGGTGAGCTCCTGTTTATCCCCCGTTTGTGGTGGCATCACCTCAGATCTCTGGAGCCCGCAATCAATGTCAATTGTTGGTATGGGGCACATATTTCGCTGGGATCGATGCTCCGTGTCGTCAACCAGGGTGGGCCTAAGTGCTGGTCCCAAGTCATCCGGGACTTTTTGTCCTGTGGCGTGCTGGGTCTGACGCCCAGGTTACGATTGTTCAGTGATCCACCCACGGGCAAGGTGCTGTACGACGTGCTGACGGATGCTTTGAAACGACGTTTGTTGACATCAGGACGCGGGGAGGGTTGACGTGTGCGCACGGAATTCCCGTGTGGTGACACCAGAAGCAGGGCAATTGCATTTGAGAAATATTGATTGACGAGGGGGAGAAATGATGTCCACTCATGCATTTTTTGCTGTGAGTGAACATCTGCGTGATACAAGCCTTCTCAATACTGCCCGATCCCCGCACCGGCCCTGCGCAACGTCATGACCTGCAAGAAATAATTGTCATGACCTTGAGTTCTGTTCTTTGCGGATCAGACACTTGGGTGGATGTCGCCGAATGGGCCGCTGACAATGAAGACTGGCTCAAAAAGTACCTGGTTCTGAAAAATGGAGCGCCTTCCCATGACACCTTCGGAGGCGTCTTTCGCCTGCTTGACGCAGCGGTCTTCGAGCAATGCTTTGGCAACTGGATTGTCGACATCGCAGGAGTGGCCAAAGGCGTGATTGCCTTGGATGGAAAGACCCTGTGCGGCTCACGCGATGGCAAAAATACAGCCCTGCACATGGTCAGCGCCTTTGCCACCGAGAGCGGCTTGTGTCTGGGCCAAGAGGGCACGCGGGGCAAAGGCAACGAGATCATGGGCATCAAAGCGCTGCTCGAGACGTTGAGTCTCAAAGACTGCATCGTGACCATCGATGCCATTGGCTGGCAGACGGAAATCGCCGAGAAGATCGTCGAGCGCGGGGGTGACTACCTGCTGGCGGTGAAGGAAAACCAGGGCAACTTGTTTGAGGCCATTGACGAATTTTTCGACGAAGGCCAAACACGAGGCTTTGGCAACACGGAGGTGAGCTGCTTTGAGACGCTGGAGAAAGACCACGGGCGCATTGAAACCCGCCGCTATGTGTGGATAGACCGACTGGACTGGATGGAGCCATCGGTACGCAACAACTGGAAAAGTCTGGCTGGCGTGGGCCAGGTGGAGCGCCAGCGGGAGATCAAAGGCAAGGTCTCTATAGAGCGCACGCTCTACATCGGCTCCAAAGGCATTACTTCGGCCCAGGCGCTGGTCAATGCTGCGCGCGGCCACTGGGGAATCGAAAATCGCCTGCATTGGGTGCTTGATGTCACATTCCGCGAGGACGAGTGCCGGGTACGCCTAGGGCATGCGCCGCGCAACCTCTCGTTGATCAGAAAGTTCGCGTTGACGCTGCTGCGTCATGACCAGCAGTACCTCAAACGCAGCCTGCGAAGTCGCCGCAAAACTGCTGACCGCATCCCCGGTTACAGGGAATCACTGTTGGGGCTGCAGGCTCGGGGGTAAATGCAATTGCCCTGACACCAGAAGCATCAAACGCTGGGTTAAGTGTGAGTTAAGGATGTTCAGCTCCAATGCAGCATATGGACCCAACGGGCACACCCTCTTCTTCATTCTTTGCTGTGTCATTTCACCCCTGGCCGAGGCTTACCCTGCTCCTGCTGGGCGGCCTGGTCGCCTGGGACGCCTCGGGGCTGGACCTGAGCGTCATGGCGGGCTTGGGCACTGCGGGCGGTTTTCCGCTGCGGGACCAGTGGTGGCTGGAGACCGTGTTGCACAGCGCGGTGCGGCAACTCGCCCTGGTGGCTTTTGTCGGCTTGTGGGTGATGGTGTGGCGCCCGGTGGGTGTTTTCAGGGGTTACCAGCGCATGGAGCGGCTTGAGATGGTGATCGGCGTCACGTTGGCTTTGCTGACGATCAGTGGCATGAAACGCTTCAGCCTGACCAGTTGCCCGTGGGACCTGCAGTCTTTTGGAGGGCTGGCCACCTACGTATCGCACTGGCAATGGGGTGTGAAAGATGGCGGCTCGGGTGGCTGCTTCCCCGGGGGGCATGCGTCATCGGCGTTTGCTTTTGTGGCTCTGGTTTTGCCGGGTTTGTCCAGGGGGCCGGGCTCTGCGCAGCACCGCCTGGCGATGCGTCTGCTCATTGGGGTGGTTCTGGCCGGGCTTGTCCTGGGTGGAGTCCAAACCCTGCGAGGCGCCCACTACCCGAGCCACACGCTGTGGACGGGCTGGATTTGCTGGGTCGTGGTCTCGTTGAACCACGCGCTGTTTGTCTGGTGGCAGACACAGCGCGCTGCATCGCGGGTTAAAGAGTCATCAATTGAAATTAAGTTGAATGAGCCTGCAGCCGGCGTTCCATATTGATTGAGGTATCAATTAGATGAGCGCCCAACTGCCCTGGTGAGCAGTCAGGGCGTTTCACTGCGGTCCTTTTTGCATGCAAAATCGGGCCATGAGCGCTGAAATTCTTTCGTTACCCAAAACCGCATTGCACGGGCAAGTGGCCCATCAGTTGCGCCAAATGCTGTTGGAAAACTTGATTGAGCCCGGTACCAAGCTCAATGAACGGGAGCTGAGCGAGTTGCTTAATGTTTCACGCACACCCCTGCGTGAAGCCATCAAGATGCTGGCCGCAGAGGGCCTGGTTGAGCTGCTGCCCAACCGGGGCGCGATTGCCCTGGAGTTGTCGGAGGTTGACATCATCAACACCTTTGAAGTGATGGCGGGGCTGGAGGCGCAGTCGGGCGAGTTGGCTGCCCAGCGCATCACCGATGGCGAGGTGGCCGTCATTCAGGCATTGCACGGCGACATGCTGGCGGCCTTCGACCGGCGTGACTTGTCTGCTTATTACCGGCTGAATGCCAGCATCCACCGCGCCATCAATGTCGCTGCCAAAAACCCGATCCTGACCGCCACTTACAACCAGGTCAACGCCCGCTTGCAGGCGCTGCGCTTTCGGTCCAACCAGGATGGCGACAAGTGGACCGAGGGCGTTCGGGACCACAACGTCATGCTGGACGCCCTGATCGCACGTGACCCGGTCGCCCTGCGAGCCGTGCTGGTCAAGCACCTGATGAACAAACGTGAGGTGGTGATTGCGCAGCTTCGCACGGCCCCTTTGGTGCCCGTGCTGCGTAGTCCCTGCAAGGCCCTGAAAACAGAATTGTTAAGTCAAATGGGTCTGTAGCCGGTGTTTTAATTGGTTTAAAAAAATTATTTGATAGCAATAACTGGCGGTTTACGGCTTGGCATCTACCGCATCCAGCCATTTTTGCCAAGGGTTGAAGCCGGTCACCAGGGCGCTGGCCAGTAACACGAGCGCCCCGCCGTAGTAGATCCCCGAGCTGAGCTGTTCGCCCAGAAACAGGTGCCCCCAGGTGACGCCAAATACGGGAATCATGAAGGTCGGGCTCATGGCCGCCACGGGCGACACATGCACCATGATGCGAATGTGCATCCAGTACGCCAGCCCCGAGGTCACCACGCCCATCACCACCACGGCTGCCAGCGCACCCGGCGTGAACTGGGCCTGTGGCCAGCTCCACGCCGCCCCCGGCAGCAGCATGACCAGCGACACGGCGTGAATGCCGGCGGCAATCTCCAGCGGTTGCATGCGGTTGAGGGCCCGCTTCATGAGCGGTGTTGAAACGCCATAGCAGGCCGAGGCTGCTGTGCAGGCCAGCGCTGCCAGAATGACCTGGGGCGAAGGGTCCACCGGGCCCAAGCCAACAATCAGCGCCACGCCGGCAAAGCCGCAGGCGCAACCAATGAGCTTGCGCACCGTCAGGGTGTCTTCTTTCAGCCAGGCCGCACAAAAAATGCCAAACACCACCGCCGTGGTGTTGAGCAGAGCGCTGTAGCCAGCCGGCAGTTGCAGAGCCGCCCAGGCAAACAATAAAAACGGGAGTGCTACCGACAAGAGTCCCAGCAAAGCCAGTTCGCGCCAGTGTTTGAGTGGCCAGCGATGGCGCATCACCCGCATCAAAAGAGTCAGCGTCACTGTGGCAAGACCAATGCGCATGGCCGCCATGACGTTGGGGCCCAGCAAGGGACTGGCGATGCGGATCAGCATGAAGGAGGCGCCCCACAGGGCGGACAGCGCGATGAGCTGCGCGAAGTATTTGGTTTTCACAGATGGCTCATTGTGGGGCACAGGTGGCGCGTCTTTCGTCGCCGGTGCGTCAATCGACCATTAGAAACCCTTGTTGCAAGTCAAGGTTGTTTGTCTCGAAGTACGGTGGTTACTGAGTTTTCAGAAAATACTGAAAATTCAGAAGAGAGCAGACCATGAAACTTCCTCCCCTTACCCAGCGTTTTGTCATGCACTTTGGTGAAATGGGCAGCCGCTGGGGCATCAACCGAACGGTGGGGCAGATCTATGCGCTGCTGTATGTGTCGGCCAAGCCGCTCAATGCCGATGACGTGGGCGAGGCGCTGGGCTTCTCGCGCTCCAACGTGAGCATGGGGTTGAAGGAGCTGCAGTCGTGGAATCTGGTGCGCCTGCTGCATTTGCCCAACGACCGGCGTGAGTACTTTCAGGCACCTGAAGATGTGTGGGCGATTTTTCGAACCCTGGCCGCCGAGCGGCGCAAGCGGGAGATCGACCCCACGCTCTCCATGCTTCGCGAAGCCCTGATGGAGCAGCCCGGTGTGGCCGAAGATGTGCACGCCCAGGCCCGCATGAAACTCATGCACGAGTTCATTGAGCGCATGACCGACTGGCTCGACGATGTGCAAAAAATGGACTCCGCGACGCTGGCCAGCCTGATGTCCATGGGCGCCAAAGTGCAAAAGCTACTGGAGATGAAAGATTGGGTGAAGCAGGTGTTTTCACCCACCCCGGAGCCTCAGCCGCCCCTTGTGGCGCCAACCCCGTTGCCATTGTCCGAATCTGTCACACCCCCTACCGAGGTGAATCATGGAAAACTTTGACCCCGTCCTGCTGGCCCGCGTCCAGTTTGCGGCCAACATGACCTTTCATATCTTGTTCCCCACCATCAGCATTGCGATGGGTTGGGTGCTGCTGTTTTTCAAGACCCGGTTTGTCGCCACGGGGCAGTCGCACTGGATGGACGCCTACCAGTTCTGGGTGAAGATTTTTGCGCTCACCTTTGCCCTGGGCGTGGTGAGCGGCATCACCATGAGTTTTCAGTTTGGCACCAACTGGCCCGGTTTCATGAACACGGTAGGCAACGTGGCAGGTCCGCTCCTGGCCTACGAGGTGCTCACGGCGTTTTTTCTGGAGGCCACCATGCTGGGCATCATGTTGTTTGGGCGTGGGCGGGTGAGTGAGCGGGTGCACACCATTGCCACCTTTTTGGTGGCAGCGGGCACCACGGCCTCGGCCTTCTGGATTCTGGCGCTGAACTCATGGATGCACACCCCGGCCGGCTTTGTGATGATCAACGGGCAGGCCCACGTGACCAGCTGGTTTGAGGTGATCTTCAACCCGTCATTCCCCTACCGGCTCACGCACATGTTGCTGGCCTCGGGGCTCACCGTGGCGTTTTTGCTGGCGGGCATCAGCGCATTTCGCTGGCTCAAGAACGATCGGGGTGCCGATGTGAACGCCTCGCTGCGCACCGGTCTGTATGTGGCGGCCTTGCTGATTCCCATCCAGATCCTGGTGGGAGATCTGCATGGTGTGAACACCCTGAAGCACCAGCCCGCCAAGATTGCGGCCATGGAAGGCATCTGGGAGACTCAGCGTGGCGCGCCTGCCGTGCTGTTTGCCCTGCCGGATGCGGCCACGCAGACCAACCGGTTTGAAATCTCGATTCCCAAACTGGCGTCTTTTTACCTCACCCACGACTGGAATGGCGAGGTCAAGGGCATCAAGGAATTCGGTGACAAACACCCGCCCGTGGCGCCCGTTTTTTATGCATTTCGGATCATGGTGGGCGTGGGCATATTGATGTTGATGGTCAGCTGGCTCAGCGTCTGGCAAACCCGGCGGGGCCAACCGATCAAGCCCTGGCTGGCCCGGGTGCTGGTGGCCATGACCTTTGCTGGCTGGGTAGCGCTGATTGCCGGCTGGTACACCACCGAGATTGGTCGCCAGCCCTGGCTGGTGCAGGGCGTGCTGACCGCTGCGCAAGCCGCCTCCGATGTGCCCGCGCCGCACATTGCACTGACCCTGTCGTTGTACCTGACCTTGTACCTGGCGTTGCTGGTGGCCTACATCACCGTCATCTTCCATCTGGCCAAGAAAGCGACCCTGAAAGAGAGCGCGCAGACCACCGACTGCGCGCCACAGATCAACCGCCTGACACCGGGAGCCGACCATGCTTGAACTCGTGCCTGACCTGACCCAGCCGGCCGGCTGGCTGCCCCTGGTGTTTGCCTTGGTCATGGCGCTGGCCATGCTGGCCTACGTGATTCTGGACGGCTACGACCTGGGCGTGGGTGTGCTGCTGCGCCGGGCCGACGATGAGACGCAAAAGGACACCATGATCGCCAGCATCGGGCCGTTTTGGGATGCCAATGAAACCTGGCTGGTGCTGGGCGTGGGTGTGCTTCTGGTGGCGTTTCCCCAGGCGCACGGCGTGATTTTGGGTTCGCTCTACCTGCCCGTGGCGCTGATGCTGGTGGCGCTGACGCTGCGCGGGGTGGCGTTTGACTTTCGGGTCAAGGCCAAGGCCGCGCACAAGCCGCTCTGGGATCGGGCGTTTTACACCGGCTCCTTGCTGGCGGGCTGGTCTCAGGGCTTCATGCTGGGGGGCTTGATCACCGGTTTCAAGACGGATGCACCCAGCCAGCTCTTCAGTGCGCTGATTGGCTTGTGCCTGGTGGCAGCCTACTGCCTGCTGGGCGCCGGCTGGTTGATCATGAAAACCGAAGGCGCGTTGCAACTCAAGGCCGTGGCCTGGGCGCGGGGCAGCCTGTGGTTTACCGCCGCCGGTGTCGCGGCGATCTCAATGGCCACGCCCTTGGTGAGCGCCCGCATTTTCGACAAGTGGTTCAGCTTCCCCAACGTGATCATGCTGCTGCCGATTCCGGCCATTACCGTGGTGCTGTTTGTGGTGATGGCACGCAGCCTCAAGCGGCTGCCGGTGCGGCTGAGTCAAGGCAATCACTATGGCGCGGCGGTTCCCTTTGCCTGCACGGTGGGCGTCTTCTTGCTCGCGTTTTATGGGCTGGCCTACAGCCTGTTTCCCTGGCTGGTGGTGGATCGCCTCAACGTCTGGCAGGCCGCCAGTTCACCTGAGGCCTTGATGGTGATCTTTTACGGCGTGGTGATTGTGTTGCCCGTGATCATCGCCTACACGGTGTTTGCCTACCGGGTGTTTTGGGGCAAATCAACCGCGCTGAACTACTGAGCGCGCAGTCAGGCACGCAAGCTCCCAGGCCTGGCGCTGGGTCGATAATTCAGGCGACGGCGCAAGCCAGATGCCTGTGTTTACCTAAAAGACCTCACCATGAAAACTGCATTGATCCTGAACGGCCCCAACCTCAACCTGCTGGGCACCCGTGAGCCCGCTGTCTACGGCTCTCACACCCTGCCCGATGTCGAGGCCATGTGCGCCCAGGCCTGCGCCACCCACGGCTTTGCACTGGACTTTCGCCAGAGCAACCACGAAGGTGTGCTGGTGGACTGGCTGCACGAAGCCGGGCGCGCCCAGGCCGCAGGCACCTTGGCAGGTGTCATTCTGAACGCAGGCGCCTACACCCACACCTCGGTGGCGCTGCATGACGCCATCAAGGGCACGGGCGTGACCTTGATTGAGCTGCACATTTCCAATGTGTTTGCGCGCGAGGCGTTTCGCCACCATTCCTATATTTCGCCAGCGGCCAAGGCCGTGATGTGCGGTTTTGGTGTGAACGGCTACCCGCTGGCCATTGCGGCGCTGGCGTCCCTGTAGACCGGGGCCTGAACATGACGCTGATAACCCCCGAGCTGCTGGCACCTGCGGGCTCACTCAGCATGCTGGAAACTGCCATGATCATGTCTGACCCCGGCCTGACCATGAGGGTGCGCGACACCTGGCCCGACATGGAAATTCACCTCTCGGTCCAGGCCAA
>JBIIVW010000379.1:0-2665 GCA_044339205.1 Rhodoferax sp.
GATGGCTTTGGCCGCAGCGACACCCGGTCCGCTCTGCGACGTCATTTTTCAGTCGATGCCGCTAGCATCGAACAGGCTGCCTGGCGCTCGCTTCAGGAGAAGGCGTGATCACGTCAGTGCCAGGTCTGAACCTCCACCTATTCAACGAGAAAAAAATGTGATTCATTTGCGAAACGTTCATAAGAGTTACACCGTCAAGGGCAAAGTCATCCCGGCCTTGAACGGCATTGACCTGTCCATTGTGCGGGGGGAAATTTTTGGCGTGATTGGCCACTCGGGCGCGGGCAAGTCCACGCTGATCAGGCTCATCAACCTGCTGGAGCGCCCCACTCAGGGCGAGATCACAGTGGATGGCGAGGAAATCCTGAAGTACGACACCGTCGCTCTGAGGAATTTCCGGCGCAATATCGGCATGATCTTTCAGCATTTCAACTTGCTGAGTTCCAAGACCGTGGCCGAAAACGTGGCCTTTCCAATCCGGATCGCTGGCGAGCGCAATGAAGCCAAAATCGATGCCCGGGTGGACCAGATGCTGGAGTTGGTTGGCCTGACCCGCCACAAGCACAAGTACCCCAAACAGCTGTCTGGCGGGGAAAAGCAGCGCGTCGGCATCGCCCGCGCCCTGGCGAACCAGCCCAAAATCTTGTTGTGTGACGAGGCTACCAGTGCGCTGGACCCGCAAACCACACGCTCTATCCTGCAATTACTGCGGGAGATCAACGAAAAACTGAATCTGACGATTGTGCTCATCACGCACGAAATGGACGTGATCCGCACCATTTGCGACCGGGTGGCCGTCATTGATGGCGGAAAAATTGTCGAAAGCGGGCCGGTCACGCAGGTGTTCCTGCATCCGCAGCATCCGACCACCCGCAATTTTGTGCTGGAAGCCGAGCATGCCAGTGACGATGAGCTGACGCCGACCTTGGGCCAGGACAACGACGCCATGGTGCGCCGTCTGACCTTCATGAACGACGCCATGGCGCAGCCTGTGTTCACCCAAATTGCCCGGGAGTGCGAGGTGGACTTCCTGATCCTGAGCGGGCGATTTGGAAAAATCAAGTCAACCCCTTGTGGGCAATTGACTGTTTCTGTCCGGGGTGACAACGACAAGGCCTTGGCGGCCTTGCGCAGACTGTCGGACGCGGGTGTGGTGGTTGAGGAGACCTTTTGATGATTGAATTCTTGAATGGCCTGGTATCCGGCGGCGTCAATTGGGGCGATATTGGCTGGGCCACCATTGACACCTTGTTGATGCTGGGTGGTGCCCTGTCACTGACACTGCTGCTGGGCTTGCCGCTGGGCATCGTCCTGTTTTTGACCAGCCCCCAAAAGCTGCTGTCGTCACCAAAGACCTACGCATCGGTGTCGTTCGGCGTCAACATTTTGCGCTCGCTGCCCTTCGTGATCCTGCTGATTGCCATGATCCCGGTCACCGTGCTGCTCACAGGCACCTCGCTGGGCGTGGCGGGGGCGATTCCGCCACTGGTCGTGGGCGGGACACCGTTTTTTGCCCGCCTGGTGGAAACTGCGTTACGTGAGGTCGACCACGGCATCATTGAGGCCTCTCAGGCCATGGGCGCCAGTGTGCGGCAGATCGTGACGGGGGCGCTGCTGCCCGAGGCCTTGCCAGGCATCATCGCGGCCGCCACCGTCACCGCCATTGCGCTGGTTTCCTACACGGCCCTGTCAGGGGTGGTGGGCGGCGGCGGGCTGGGCGATCTGGCCATTCGTTACGGGTATCAGAGGTTCCAGCTGGATGTGATGTTCATCACCATCATCCTGCTGCTGATCCTGGTTCAACTATTGCAAACGGTTGGTAACCGACTTGTCATTCACTTTAGTCGCTGAAGTTAGTTTTTTTTACAAGGAAAATCATGAAGAAGCTTTTGATCGCTCTCGCACTGGGTGGCTCATTGTTGGCACAGGCCGCCGACAAACTCGTGGTGGGCGCCAGCCCGACACCCCACGCCGAATTGCTGGAGCACCTGAAGCCCATGCTGGCGCAGCAAGGCGTTGATCTGGACATCAAGGTATATACCGACTATGTGCAACCTAATGTTCAGTTGGTCGAAAAGCGCATTGACGCCAACTTCTTCCAGCACAAACCTTACATGGACGAATTCAACCGCAGCCGTGGCGCCTCCTTGCAGGCCGTGGCTGACGTACTGATTGCCCCATTCGGGGCGTACTCCAAAAAAATTACGAAAATTGCGGACCTGAAAGACGGCGCTGTCGTTGCTATTCCGAACGATGCGGTCAATGGTGGGCGGGCACTGCAATTGCTCGACCAGGCGAAGATCATCAAGCTGACTGACCCCAAAAACAACATGTCCACAGAAAAAGACATCGCGCAAAACATCAAGAATATCAAAATCAAACAATTGGAAGCCCCCATGTTGCCCCGCGTGTTGGGTGAGGTTGATCTGGCCATCATCAACACCACCTTCGCGCTTGAAGCCAAGCTCAGCCCAAGCAATGATGCCCTGATCCTGGAAGGCGGTCAGTCCAACTATGTCAACCTGCTGGCAGCGCGCGCAGACAACAAGGACAGCGCCGCCATGAAGAAACTGGTGGCAGCCCTGCAATCACCCGAATCAAAGAAATTCATTCTTGAGCGCTTCAAAGGCAACCTCGTTCCCGCCTTTTGATTCGCTCGCCACAC
>JBIIVW010000380.1:0-2663 GCA_044339205.1 Rhodoferax sp.
CTGTTGGAGAATATGGACTGCGTGTTGCATGGTGTCCCAGTCGGAACTGGAGCCCATGACAACCCCGATTTGAATGTGTTTCATAGTGTGTGAACCGTGTTGGCCGATGCGCATTGCGGGTGTCGGCAGCCGGGTCCCGCAAGTGATCAAGCCGCGATTTTAATGACAGGGCACTCATCCGCGCGGATGGCTGTGCCCGATAACCAACCGAGCGACCTAAAAATGATGAATGTGACCGTTGACAATTTCGATACCGAGGTGGTGGCCGCCTCCATGCAGTTGCCGGTGCTGGTGGACTTCTGGGCCCCCTGGTGCGGCCCGTGCAAGGTGATCGGCCCGTTGCTGGAAAAGATCGAACTGGCCTATGGCGGACGCTTCAAGCTCGTCAAGATTGACTCCGACCAGGAGCAGGAACTGAGCCAGGCCTTTGGTATTCGCAGCATTCCCACCTGCGTGCTGATGGTGGATGGCAAACCGGTGGACGGCTTCACCGGCGCGCTGCCCGAGGGGCAGATCAAGGAATTTCTGGACAAGCATGTGCCCGAGGGCGATGTGCTGGAAGCTGAAGTCACCCATGTGGAGACCACCGATGCGCCAGACGCCAACGACCCCGCCGTCATTTACGAGGCACTGCATCAGGCGGTGCTGAAGAACCCCGACGACGAGGCCGCCCGCTTTGACTTTGTGAAGCTCTTGCTGCAGCGCGGGCAAACCGATGATGCCAAGGTGGCCTTTGCCCCGGTGATTGCCAAGACCGGCCTGGTACGCCGCTTTGACTCGCTGCAGCGCTGGATGAATGCCATTGACTTCACACAAGATCGCGCCGACCTGGCCGCAGGCGACGGCGGCTTTGACGCCAAAATCGCCGCCAACAAGCGTGACTTTGACGCCCGCTTCGGCAAGGCCCAAACCCTCATGGCGGCCCAGCAGTGGACGGCCGCCATGGACGAGTTGCTCGACATCCTGATGCGCGACAAGACCTGGGCCGAGGACCTGGCCCGCAAGACCTTCATTGCCATTCTGGACATCATCGAGCCGCCCGCCATCAAGGTGGCCGATGGCCAGATTCCCCCCACCGACCCTGTCGTTGCCACCTACCGCAGACGCCTCTCCAGCGTGATCCTGAGCTGAGGCGGGCCGCGCCTGCATGCCCTCGCTGGTCTTTTTGGGCCTGACGCTGCCCTGGCTGAACCCCGTGACCTGGGGCCCCATGAGCGGCGCCCTGCCCCTGTGGTTCTCCTGGGTTTGCGCCGCCGTCGCGCTGGGCGTGATCGCCGCTGCACCGGCGCGCTGGAGTGCCGGGCAGCTGATGCGCGTGGCTGCTGGTGCGTGGCTGGCGGCGGCCCTGGTCAGCGTCTTCATCGGGCTGCTGCAATATGTCGGCGCGGCCGAATGGTTGAGCGGCTGGGTCAGCCCCACCCCCTTGGGCGTGGCCTTTGCCAATTTGCGCCAGCGCAACCAGTTTGCCAGCCTGACCAGCCTGGGCCTGGTGGCTTTGCTGTGGTGGGTAACTTGCCAGGCGAGCTCGAAACTCAATGAGTTAAAGCTCAACGGCTCATCACCCCCGCTGACTCCGCTGCCCCTGGGTGACGCCTTTCGCCCGCAGGCGGGTCTGCATTTGGCTGGCACGCTGGGTGCTGCGATCTTGCTGGGCGTGGGCAACGCGGCCTCGTCGTCGCGCACCGGATTGATGCAACTGGTGCTCATCGCCGGGCTCGCCGTGGTCTGGGGCGGGTTGCGCCAGCCGGCGGTGCGCCGCACGTTGTTGGTCACCGGGCTCGCCTACGGGCTGGCCTCGGTCGCCCTGCCCTGGCTGGCCGGCCTGGACCCCTTGTCAAATGGTGCCTGGGCACGGTTGCGCGATGGTGACAGCGTCTGCGCCAGCCGCCTCACCCTGTGGGGCAACGTGCTGCACCTGATTGCCCAAAAGCCCTGGCTGGGCTGGGGCTGGGGCGAGCTGGACTACGCGCACTTCATCACGTTGTACCCGGGCGAGCGCTTTTGCGACATTCTGGACAACGCCCATAACTTGCCCCTGCACCTGGCGGTGGAGCTGGGCGTGCCTGCAGCTGTGCTGCTGTGCGGCGCCGTGCTGGTGGCCGTGTGGCGCGCCAAGCCCTGGGTTGACACCGACCCGCTGCGCCAATTGGCCTGGGCCGGCGTGGCCGTGATCGGGCTGCACAGTCTGCTGGAGTACCCGCTGTGGTACGGCCCGTTTCAGGTGGCGTTGGGGTTATGCGGATGGTTCTTGTGGCGCACACGGGCCAGCGCGAACACCGGAGGCGTCAAAGCAGGCACTCACACGGACCTCCATTCGGCCCCCCAGACAGCGCTGAACCCGAATTTAAAGCCTTTCAGGCCTCTAGCCGGCGTATTCATTGTCTTGATAGCTTCTTTACTTATAGCATCAGGGGCTTATGCCACCTGGGATTACTACCGTATCAGCCAGGTCTACCTGAGCCCGGCGAAGCGCTTGGCGGCCTACCGCGAGAACACCCTGGCCAAGATTCAGGGCTCGGTGTTGTTCAAACAGCAAGTGCGCTTTGCCGAACTCACCACCACGACTCTGACCCCGACAAACGCCGCCCACATCCACCGCCTGGCCCTGGCTCTGCTGCATTTTTCACCCGAACCTCGGGTGATCAACAAGCTGATTGACAGCG
>JBIIVW010000381.1:0-2658 GCA_044339205.1 Rhodoferax sp.
CTGGCTCAGGGCCTGGGCACCAAAGTCAAGGAAGAGCTTGAGAATGTCATCAAGCTGGAGCCCAAACACGCCGACGCCCACATTGCGCTGGGGGCCTTTCATGCCGAAGTGATCGACAAGGTGGGCTCGCTGATTGGCGGGATGACTTACGGCGCCAAAAAAGACATCGGCCTGGCCTTGTTCCAGCAGGCCTTGAAATTGAACTTCATGTCAGCCCTGGGCATGGTCGAATACGCCAACGCCATGCTGATGCTCGATGGCGACAAGATGATGTCGGAAGCCACCCGACTTTACCAACAAGCCGCTGCCGCGGAACCCATTGATGCCATGGAGCGGCTGGACGTGGAGCTCGCCAAGGTCGAACTTGACACTTGATTGTTTTAATGGTGTTTTAGGGCTCTAGCCGGCGTCTTTAATGCCAAGGAAGCTACTTATTAAGTAGCAAAAAGCTACTCACCCCAAGGCAACATCAGCGTCAGCAGGGTGAGTTTGGCGAATTCGGGCTCAAAGTTGTCAATGATTTTTTGCGGATCAGGGCAGAGGGTCGAATCTGTGATCACCCCGAACTGCACGCCGCCGCCGTAGCTCAGAATGGAAACTCCCAAACCCACCGTGCCGGATTGAGGCACCCAAAACAGGTTTTGCTCCAGGGTGGAGCCACAAAACTTGATTTTTTGACTCGAGCCGGGCACATTGGTCATCACGGCGGTGGTCTTCTTGGAAAACAGGCTGAGCATGGCATCTTGGGCGGGCTTCACCAGCAAACCCGCCACCGCCAGCAAGCCAAAGGCCAGCAAGGGCTGCATGCTGCCCTTCATTTGTCCCATGCGCAGACGGGTTTCGTACACCCGCTCAATCGGGTTTTCAATGCCAATGGGCAACACCACAGGCGCCAATCCAAACCGGTTGCCCAGCTTGTAGGCGTCTTCAATGGGGCGCAGGTTCACGGGCACCATGGCGCGAATTTCCTTGCCCGCGGTGTCGTCGCCAAAAGACCGAAGATACTGCCCAATGGCGCCCGCCACACAGCTGAGCAAGACGTCATTGATGGAGCAATTCAGGGCCCGTCCAACCGCCTTGACCTCTTCCAGTGGAATGGGCTCGCACCAGGCTACGCGTTTTGCGTGGCCTGGCGTGCCTTTGAGGCGGGTCGGCGAGTCGTCAGGCATGAGGGCCAGGGCGGCGGCATCGCGCACCACCTGGTAGGCCATTTTGGCCAGATCAACGGAGCCGGACAAGCCTTTCTCCAGCCCCTTTTTGGGCTCGATCAACATTTCCAGCGCATTGACGGCGCCGTCACCTGCCGCGTCCAGCGCTTTCACGGCGACATCGGTGAAGGGCCTGATCAGGGTTTCCGTAATCCAGTCTTCCGCGCTCTCATCAGCAGATCGTTTGCGGCGCCGCTTGGGCGGCTCGGTGCCACCGTCAATCATCGATTGGGTGACAGCAATCAGGGCGATGCCGTCGGCAATGCAATGGTGAATGCGCACCATCAGGGCCGAGCCGCCCTGGTAGTTCTCAACCAGATGAAACTGCCACAGGGGATGCGCCATATCCAGCGGCTGCATGGCGAGTTCGGCCAGGCGGACCTGCAAAGCCTGCTGCTCACGGCCCTTGGGCGAGGCAGGCAGTTTCTCGATCACCACATGACGGTGAATGTCAAAATCCTGCTCGGTAACCCAGTTCGCGCCCATGGCATCTTGCTCCACCCGCTGGCCAAAGCGCGGGTACTTGAGCAAGCGCTCCTCGATGCGCTGGCACACCGCCTCGTAACTCACCGAGGGCTTCACGACCCACACGCCCACAATCATCATGAGATTGCTCGGAGAATCCATGCGAAGCCAGGCGGTATCCACCTTGCTCATGCGCTCCACCACGACCCGAACTGCGGATTGAACAGCATCTTCAGATGAGGTCACCGGGGAGGGTGAAGTCCGTGGAGCGGATTGTTGAGGGCTGATTCGGGTGACCATGAAAACTCCAGACGGGGCAAATACGCGGCACAAACCACGCTCTAGGGGAAGGCCCCCTATTTTGTAGGTAAAACGAGTCGTAAGATACTGCGCACATACCCCAAGTGAGTGGGGTGTTCACCTTAATTAACCCTGCGCGGGACGGGTTCCGGCAGCATGGCCGCACCACCCGCTCGTTCTATCTGGAGAAAAAACCATGTCTGATCTGCAAGCCAAATTTGAAGCCGCTGTTGCCGAGTCAAAAAACCTGACCGAACGCCCTGACAACGCCACCCTGCTCAAGATTTACGCCCTGTACAAACAAGCCAGTGCAGGCGACAACGCCGACAAAAAGCCCGGCTTTTCGGACATGGTCGGGCGCGCCAAGTGGGACGCATGGAATGGCTTCAAAGGCACCAGCAGCCAGGACGCCATGCAGCAGTATGTGGACCTGATTGAGTCGTTGAGCTGAGGCGCCACCACGCCGTCACTTAGGAGTAGCGCGGGGTTTGCTGGCCTTGGCAGGGGTTTTTGCGTGCGGCTTGGCATGTGACTTGGCGGCTACTTTGGCCGTCAATTTGGGGGCCAGCAAGTCGTCCAGGTTCTTCACAATCTCAGTCTCGATCCGGCCCTTGAAAGCGCCCAGCAGAAAACCAAGTTTGGCACTCAATTCAAACTTGTCATGGGTCACGGCCAGGTTGCCACT
>JBIIVW010000017.1:0-30680 GCA_044339205.1 Rhodoferax sp.
GCGCCGCCAGAAAGGCCAGTGTGGCGCCCAGGCTGGAGGCAAACGAGACGATGAGCGTGCCCCACAAGAGACCAAAGATCGCGCCGCCCGCCAGGGTCAGGATGACAGCGCCCGGAAAAGACAGCGCCGTGGCCACCACGTAAATCACAAAGTAGACGCCAATGACCTGCCAGGGGCGCTCGGCATACAAGGACTCAAACGCGGACTGGCTGCTCTTGAGGTAGTCCAGGCTCAGAAAGCGGCCCAGGTCCAGGGTGAGATACAGGGCCACGAGGGCGGCGAGCAGCAGCAGCAGGCCTATTTTTTTCTTGTTCATGAAAGCGTTGGATCCGGGGTTGATGGCAGGGGTGACTTTAAGGGTAGTCTGAAAAAGTCCCTTTTTCTTACAGGTGGCGCGTGGCGGGCGATGCGAGTCTGCCTGAAGGCCTGTGCGCTATCTCGGGGTTCATTGATTATTCGCGTGTTCCAACCGCCGGAGAAACTGAAAAATATTCTCTTTGACAAGATTTTCGGGAGAAATGATGAGGAAAACACTGTGGGTCATGGCGCTGCTGGCGTTGGGGGGCTCAGCCCAAGCTGAGCAGGTGGCGACCAAAAAGGAACTAATCGCCAAAATGATGCGCCTGCAGCAACCCGCTGTGGAATTGGCGGCCCAGGCCCTGGCCGAGCAGCCCGCCAAGCAAATGCTGCAACAAGCCGGTATGGCGCTGCAGACCCGGGTGGAGCCCGACAAGCGTGAGTTTGTGGCTCAGGAAATTCAGGCCGGTATCAAGCGCTACGTGGACGAGGCCGTGCC
The DNA here is from genome assembly GCA_044339205.1 of Rhodoferax sp. GTDB lineage: Bacteria > Pseudomonadota > Gammaproteobacteria > Burkholderiales > Burkholderiaceae_C > Rhodoferax. The sequence goes on from JBIIVW010000017.1 coordinate 797, forward strand.
CCTGGTGCGTGAGCGTGCGTTGCGGCTCGCGCCGCTGACCATCGGCACGTTGATGCATGAGCGCTTCAACGAGACCGAGCTGCGCCAGCTCATTGCCATCATTGAGTCCCCCGTCAACCGCAAGTACTTGCAGATGGGCGGCGAGATGCACCGGGCGTTGATGGAACGTCTCGTAGATGAAACCAAGGATGCGATCGAGCCCAAAGTGCTGCTGCTGGAGCAGTCGATGATCAAAAGCCTGAGCCTGCACGCCATCGCGGCGCCAGGTGCCAGGGCGCCGGCCACTGAGAAGTGAGCCCGAGCGCCGCCAAGTGCCCGGCTGGGAATCAGGACGGTGGGGCCTGAATGAGTTCGGGCCGGTGGTTTCGGGCGAATTGCTCGAAGGCGTCGGCGGGTAAGGGGCGACTGAAGAAGTAGCCCTGTACCTCGTCGCAGCCTCGCGCCCGCAAGAAGGCCAGCTGGCCGGCCGTCTCCACCCCTTCGGCGATGGTCTTCAGACCCAGGCTGCTGGCCATGCTGATGATGGCGCCCACAATGGCTTTGTCATCGGGGTCATCGGTGATGTCGCGCACAAAGGTCTGGTCAATTTTGAGTTTGTAGACCTGAAACCGTTTGAGGTAGCTCAAGGACGAGTAGCCGGTGCCAAAGTCATCGATCGACATGCGCACCCCGCGCTGGTGCAGGTCGTCCATGGTGGCAATGGCGCTCAGGGGGTGGGTCATTGCCACACCCTCGGTCAGCTCCAGCTCCAGCAGCGCCGGATCCAATGCCGCATACAGCAGGATGCTGCTGACCAACTGGGGCAGGTTGGCGTGGCGAAACTGCACTGCCGACAAATTGACCGCCAGGGTGATCGGCGCCATGCCGCGAGCGATCCAGTCGCCCAATTGCTTCAGCGCGGTGCGCAATACCCATTCTCCAATGGGCAGAATCAGCCCATTGCTCTCGGCCACGGGAATGAACTCCGCAGGCGACACCGATCCCAACTGCGGGTGATGCCAGCGCAGCAGCGCTTCTGCCCCCACGATCTGGCCGGTGGCCAGTGAGATTTGGGGTTGAAAGTGCAGTTGCAACTGGTTCCGCTCCAGGGCGCGGCGCAATGCGTTGTCCAGTACCAGTGTCCGATCCGACTGCGCTTGTATCTCGCGGGTGAAAAACCGGTAGTTGTTGCGCCCGTCTTCCTTGGCTTTGTACATGGCCGCATCGGCGCTGCGCGACAGCGTGTCCAGGTCGGTGCCATCCTGTGGGTACAGCGCAATGCCGATCGACGGAGTTACGGTGAGTTCGTTTTGTTCGATCTGAAACGACTTCAGTGTCGCTTGCAGCAGCTTGTCTGCCACGCGGGCGGCGCCTGCGGCGTCCGTGTCGGGCAACAAGACAACGAACTCATCGCCACCCAGACGTGCCACTGTGTCTTGCTCGCGCACAGCGGATTTCAGCCGCATGGCCAATGCCACCAGCACTTCATCGCCCACCCGGTGTCCCAGGGAGTCATTGATGTTTTTAAAGTGATCCAGGTCCAGAAACATCAGGGCAAGGCACTGTTGGTTGCGCCGGGCGACATTCAGGGCGTGCTCGCTGCGGTCGTTGAGCAAGAGCCGGTTGGGCAGACCGGTGAGCGGGTCAAAATGCGCCAGTCGCTGAATCATGGCCTCGGACTCGTGCTGCTCCATGGCCTTTCTTTCAAGCGCCATCACGGTGCGCTTGAGCTCCAGAGTCCGGCTCTCCACCAGTTTCTCCAGGTCGGCACGGGCCTGAAGCAGCGCGCTTTCGGCCCGCTTTCGGGCGCTGATGTCCATCGTGATCCAGATGGAGCCCATGCTTGGGTTGTCGGGGTCAATCGCCCTGGCGCGAACATCGCAATCAATGGCCGTGCCATCCTTTTGGCACAGTCGCATCTCGCCCTCAAACCCCAGTCCTTCCGAGAACGGGACCTGCCAGAGGCTGGCTGCCTCAAGCCAGTCCTGCTCGGTCAGGTACCACTTGCGTGACGAGCAGCCTTGCAGTTCACCAGGCTGGTAACCGAGCAAGGTCTCGAAGGCCTGGTTACATCGGGTGGCCACGCGCTGGCGCAGGAACACGATGCCCACCATGGCATTGTCCAGAATCAGACTTTGCTCCATCAACACTGCTTCAAGCTGCGCCTGAGCCGACTTTTGCTCAGTGATGTCGTCAACAATCCAGATGGAGCCCTCGCTCGTGTCGGTGGGGTTCACGAGTTTGCCAGTCACATGGGCCCAGAACTGGGTCTGGTCCCGGCGCTGCATCCGCACCTCGGACTTGTAGGACTGGCCCCGCGCCATGGTGGGGTAGGCCGCTTCTCCCAGGGCCCGTGAAGCGGCGTCGTTCGGGTACAGCGAGGCGGTGCTGTGGCCCAGCATCTCCGTGGCGTTGGCGTAGCCGTAAATTTCGGCATAGCGCTGATTGCAGCGGATGATCTGGCGCTGCTGGATGAAGACGATGCCCACGCCTGCCGTGTCCAGAATCACCTGTTGTTCCCGCAGCGCCAGCCGGAATTGCGCCAGGGTGCCCAGGTGTGCTGAGTCAGACGGTGGATCGGAAGGGTTCAATGTGTGGGCCGGAGATGGAGGGTGGTGGGTAACTTCATTTTGATTCAGATACCCGGTCCAGTTTGCTCAAAATAGGGTGTTTGTCCTGTGTTTTTAGCTAAATATGGCTCTAGCCGGCATACTTGTTAGGTCGGTAGCTATGTTTGTAATAGCAATTCAGGTGTCTCCTGGTGCGGCGACTCCTGACTCGCTGCGAAACCCGCCCAGGCCAGGCCGGCTGCCACGCCGCCAAAGCGGTCACCCTTGACCAGGCTGGCGTCGGGGAAGGCTACTTTCAGCGCATCCACCAGAGGCGTCAGAGCCGACGAACCGCCGGTCAAGTACACCACGTCAATGGTTTGCTGGCCACTGGCGGTGCGTTCAACGCAGTCTTGGGCGCACCGCACGATAGCGTCAACCTGTTGCGCCAGTAACTCGCGCATGTGCTGTGGGGTGAGCACGGTGCTCAGGCCGGGCTCGACACAGTCCAGGTCCATGTCGGCCGGCGCGCTGGCCATGGAGCAACTGATTTTGGCTGTCTCCACGTGCGCCAGAATCTGGTGCCCCTGGCGCTCGCGCAGCACGTCCATCAGCCGCTGGTGCAACTGGCGGTCGGTGTAGGAGCGCCAGAGCTCAGTGGCCTGCGCCAGGCTTTTGCGCGAGTAGGCGTGGTGGATCAGGTGCCAGGTGGAGAGATCGAAGAACACACTGTTGGGCACCTCGCGCCCGCTGGGGCCGGTGTGCCCCAGGCCCAGGTGCGGCATGACGCAGCCCAGGTTCAGCAGGCGGTCAAAGTCGGTGCCGCCGATGTGGGTGCCCGTGGTGGCCAGCACGTCACTGGCCCGGTTGGCGTTTTTTTGCCGCTCGGGGCCGAGTTGGATCACGGTGAAGTCGGAGGTACCCCCGCCAATGTCCACCACCAGCACGGTGGTGTCCCGGTCGACCCGGCGCTCAAAGTCAAACGCTGCAGCAATGGGCTCAAGCTCGAAGCTGACCGACTCAAACCCGGCCGCCCGGGCGGCGCGCTCCAGGGTGGCCTGCGCCAGCGCGTCGCGATCGGCGTGGTCATCGACAAAATGCACCGGGCGCCCCAGCATGGCTGCACTCACCTCAAACCCGAGGTGCCGCTCGGAGCGCGCCTTGAGTTCTTTGAAAAAGAGCACCACGATATCAAAAAACCCGATGAGCTGCCCGTTCACAACGGTCTGCTCGTCCATCAGCTTGCTGCCCAGCAGGCTCTTGATCGCACGCATCAGGCGCCCACCCGGGTCTTGCTCCTGTGCGCCCCTCAGGTAGGTTTGCATGGCGTCCGTGCCGTAGGCGATGTGATCGCCCTCGGTCGGGAAAAACAGGGCGGTGGGCATGGAGGGGTTGTTGGCTTCCAGGGGGATTACCCGCAGGCGGCCCTCGTCGTCCACCAACGCCGCAGCGGAATTGGACGTGCCAAAGTCGATGCCCAGCACCCTGCTGTGTCGTCGCGCGGTCATCGGGTCAGCGGGTGGACTTGTCCTGGCCCAGCACGCGGGCCAAAAAGACGGCTATATCGGCAATTTCGCGCGGGTGCACGCTGTGTTGCATGGGGTAGGTGTGCCACTGCACTGGGTAATCCAGGCTGCTGAGCAGGTCGCGCGATGACTCACCGCGCGCCGGCACCACCACCGGGTCCATGCTGCCGTGGGCCATGAAGATCGGGGTGCTGGCGTTGGCGGGGTGACGCTCGGCGGTCAAGGTGTCGGCCAGAGGCAAGTAGCCCGACAAAGCCATGATGCCCGCCAGTCGGTGCTCAAACCGCAGCCCGGTGTGCAGCGCCATGGCGCAGCCCTGCGAGAAGCCGGCGAGCACGATGTTTTCATAAGGGATGCCGCGCGAGGCCTCCAATTCAATCAGGGCCTCGATGGCGCTGGCTGATTGGCGGATGCCGGCGTCGTCCTGGCGACTTACCAGATCGCTGCCGCGAATGTCATACCAGGCCGGCATGACGTAGCCGCCATTGATGGTGACCGGCATGGAAGGGGCGTGCGGAAAAACAAACCGGATTGGCGGGCAGGCACTCAGGTCCAGTTCAGGTACCAGGCCGGCAAAGTCATTGCCATCCGCGCCCAGGCCGTGCAGCCAGATGACGGCGGCGGTGGGTTGCGGGGCGCTTTCAATTTCAATACGGGGAAGCAGTTTATTCATGGCGGGGAAGTGTACCCAGTCTGGCAGTCAATTTGTCGTCAGAACAACTCCACCTCGCCTGTGGGGGCGGCCTGCCCGGTGAGATCGCCAGCGGCCACCAGCGCGGCGAAGCTGCGCACCTGGTTGCGGCCGTGCCCCTTGGCGTGATAGAGAGCCTTGTCGGCGCGCTCAATGGCGCCGCTGGGTGAGTCACCCGTCATGACCTCGGAGAACCCAACGCTGATGGTGATGTGGCCCACCTGGGAGAAAAGATGTCTTTCGGTGGAGTCTCGCAGGCGCTCAAGGACACCGTGGGCATCGATTTCATTTTCGCAGCGCATCAGGGCCACGAATTCTTCGCCACCAAACCGGTAGAGCTGGTCGTTGTGGCGAAAGCAGGCGCGCATCAGTCGTGCCAGCAATAACAGGACTTCGTCGCCGATGAGGTGCCCGAAGTTGTCATTGACGCGTTTGAAGTGGTCAATATCAATCATGGCCAGCCAGTAACTGCCCGCCGGGGTTTCAGCCTTGCGGCTTTCCTCCAACGCCTCGTCAAGCCGCTTTTGCTTCACAGTTGCTTTGAGAAAAGCGCCGTCGAAGGTCTTGCGGTTAAGAAGCTCTGTGAGTGCGTCGCGCTCGCCATAGTCCAGTAAATTCTGAAAATTGACATACAGACGCAGCACGCCGTTGGCCACGCGACACGACTCCTCTGACAGGGCTTGCGTTGTGCAGACCTCCAGTACACCTTTGCAGCCGGACAAGCCCAAGAGCGGAAATGCGGTGGTCCAGGGGGCGCCAGGTGACTGGGTTGGCAGTTGGGAGGCACAGGCCTGATGGCGCAGGGGGGCGGTGTTGAGGCGGGGCAAGGCGTCAAGCCCGGGCTCGGATACCGGCATGACCATACCGCCGATGATCTGGGCGCTGGTCAGCCAGCGTTCGTTGTCCGTATCTCCGACCATCCGGTAGATGGCAGCGCTTTCGGGCTGCAGCACATCCTGAATGGCCGTGACCAAAGCAATGCCCAAATCATCCCTGTCTCTCAAAGAGGTCAAATCGGCCAATGAATTGATCAGTTCGTACATTTGCGAAGTGTAGTGGTCGCGATCGACAGCGTCACGGGTGTTAACACGGGTGTCAATGCGGTTTGATCAAAGGCTGGACGTTTCAGGCCAGCAGGGCTTGTGCAAACTCCCGGGCATTGAAGGTTTGCAGGTCTTCCAGCTTTTCCCCCACCCCGATGAAATAGACCGGCAGCGGCCGCTCACGTGCAATCGCCACCAGCACGCCTCCTTTGGCCGTGCCGTCCAGTTTGGTGACGATCAAGCCGGTAAGTTGCAGTGCATCGTCAAAGGCCTTGACCTGCGTCAGTGCGTTTTGTCCCGTGTTGCCGTCAATGACCAGCAGCACTTCATGCGGCGCCGTCGGGTCGGCTTTCTGCACCACCCGTTTGATTTTTTTCAGCTCTTCCATCAGGTGCAACTGGGTGGGCAAACGACCTGCGGTGTCCACCAGCACCACGTCTTTGCCGCGTGCCTTGCCCGCACTGACGGCATCAAAGCTCACGGCTGCCGGGTCGCCCCCGGCCTGGCTGATGATCTCCACGGTGGTGCGCTCGGCCCACACACCGAGCTGTTCGCGTGCCGCAGCCCTGAAGGTGTCGGCCGCAGCCAACAGCACGGTGGTGCCCTCATTGGCCAGATGTTGCGTCAGCTTGCCAATGGACGTGGTCTTGCCGGCGCCGTTCACGCCCGTCACCATGATGACGGTGGGCTTGTGTTGCCCGATCACCAACCCCTTTTCAAGGGGTTTGAGCATCTCGGTCAGGGTGGCAATCAGAATATTTTTCAGGGCTACCGGGTGGGTGACCCCACTGTCGCGGACTTTGCGGCGCAATTCGTCCAGTACATACTGGGTGGCGGCCACCCCGGTGTCGGCCATCAGCAGCGCACTTTCAAGGTCTTCATACAGCGCTTCGTCAATCTGGGTGCCCACAAACACCCGGGAGATGCTGGACGCCGTCTTGCCCAAGCCGGCCTTGAGCTTTTCAAGCCATTTTTCCCGTTCGGGCGGCACGGCGCCGGGCAGCGGAATGTCGATGGGAGTGACCAGTGCACGGCCGATCAGCGAGCCGCCTGTTTCCGGTCCGGTGGGAGGCAAGGGAGAGGGTGCCGCGCCGGGGGGGGTGGATGCCGCTGGATGGACCGCTGGGGAGGGTGGCGGTTTCTTTTTGAAAAAACTGAACATGAAGTGCTTTGCAGGAGTTGCACTATTCTATGAAACCCCACCCGCAACCGTGTCCGTTAAGCTCTACCCATGAAAAAGCAAGAACTCAAACCCGGGCGAGCACCCAAGCCCAAAGCGCCGGCCCGCAAAAAGGTCAAACTCCCCGACCCGGTGGGGGCCATGGCGCATGTGGTCCGAATCATTGGCGGCGAGTGGAAACGCACCAAGCTGGCAGTGGCCGACAAGCCGGGCCTGCGACCCACGCCGGACCGTGTGCGGGAAACCGTGTTCAATTGGCTGGGCCAGGATTTGACCGGCTGGCGCTGCCTGGATGCCTTCGCCGGCACCGGCGCACTCGGCTTTGAGGCCGCTTCCCGGGGCGCACGGGAAGTGACGCTGGTGGAGCATGACACGGCGTTGGTGGCGCAACTCAAGCGCATCCAGACCCAATTGCAGGCCAGTGCGACCCAGATCGTGCGGGGTGATGGTCTGGCCGCCATCAAGCATCAGGATGCAGGCAGCATGGATGTAGTGTTCATTGACCCGCCGTTTGACTCCGTGGTGTTTGATGCGGCTCTGCAAGCTGCTGCCCGTGCTGTCGCACCAGACGGATTCATCTATCTGGAGGCCCCCGTGTTGTGGACAGATGAACAGCTTGAGGGCGCAGGCCTCACCGTTCACCGGCATATGAAGGCGGGCGCTGTGCACGCCCACTTGCTCAAACGCAGGGTTGCCGCCGCTGCGGCCGCAGCACCTGTTCCATCGTTGGTTTGACTGACAAGAGGTGCTTCATGACCCGCCCCGTTATTGCCGTCTACCCCGGTACCTTTGACCCGATCACCCTGGGCCACGAAGACATGCTGCGCCGCGCTGCGCAACTGTTTGACCAGGTCATTGTGGCAGTGGCTGCCGGACATCACAAAAAGACGCTTTTTTCCCTGGAGGAGCGCATCGAGATGGCCCGTGAGGCCACCCAGGCTTACCCGGAGGTCCAGATCGAGAGTTTTTCAGGCTTGATACGCGATTTTGTGGTCGCCCGGGGGGCCAAGGTCATGGTGCGTGGCGTTCGTGGCGTCACCGACTTTGACTACGAACTGCAGCTTGCCGGCATGAACCGCAACCTGATGCCGGACGTGGAGACTGTTTTCTTGCCCCCCCATGAGAAGTACCAATACATCTCAAGTACGCTGGTGCGGGAGATCGCCACGCTGGGAGGTGAAGTTGACAAGTTCGTGTCCACTGGCGTCTTTGATCGCTTGATGAAGAAGGTGCGTCCTGCAGATCGCAGCTGATTTTTATTGACCTGCCTCAAGAGAGGTTGAGCGTGTGTGGACTACCCTGAGGGCATCAAGTCCCTCATTCAAGCTGGAGAAACCCATGAAAATACTCGTCCCTGTAGACGGATCCGCCGTGTCGCTGGAAGCCGTCAGGTTTGCCATCCGCATGGCGCAAGACGGCCTGACTACCCAGGTAGTGCTGGCCAATGTGCAGGAACCCGCCACACTGTACGAGTTGGTCGTGGCGCACGACCCCCAAGTGATTGGCGACATCAGTGCAGCAGCGGGCACTCACACCCTGGCCCCCGCGCAAGCCTTGTTGGACCAGGCCCAGGTGGACTACGAGTGCGAGGTGGCCGCGGGCGATCCGGCCCACACCCTTGTTGATATTGTGGAGCGCTACCAGTGCGACCTGGTAGTGATGGGTGCCAGCGGCATGAGCGCCTTGCGCAGCGCTCTTTTGGGCTCGGTTTCCAATGAGGTATTGCACGCCGCTGGTGTGCCGGTGATGATCGTCAAGGCCGCGCCAGAACCCGACGAAGCTGAATGACTGACGAAGCGGGCAGTGGCCGGGCGGTGAGTCAAACCGCAACGCCATTGGCCGCCGATCACTGGCACCTGCAGGATGCCCTGGAGTTGGCACGACGCCATGGCGTTGATCCCCAGCGAGGCCTGCCTCCCGACGAAGCCGGTCGCCGTGCCGAGCAGCATGGCCCCAATGAGATTCGGGGGCGGCCCGGGCGCAGCTTGCTGGGTCAATTCGTTGACCAATTCAAGGACTTCATGATTGTGGTGCTGATCGCAGCCGCCGTGATCTCGGGCGTGCTGGGCGATGTGGTCGACACGGTAGCCATCCTGGTGATCGTGCTGCTCAATGCCATCATTGGTTTTGTACAAATATGGCGTGCCAATCAGGCCATGGCTGCCCTGCAGCAACTGGCCGCTGCACAGGCCACCGTGATGCGGGGCGGGCAGGCGCAGGTGGTGCCGGCGAGTGAGCTGGTCCCTGGCGATATCGTGTTGCTGGAAGCCGGCAACAAAGTGCCCGCGGATTTGCGTTTGATAGAAATCGCCCAGCTCCGCGTGGATGAGTCTTCCCTGACGGGTGAGTCGGTCACCGTGGAGAAGCATGCCGGTATGTTGACTGGCCTGGTTCAAGCGCTGGGTGACCGGCTCAACATGGCGTTCAAGGGCACGACCGCCACCCATGGCCGGGGGCGCGGTTTGGTGGTGGCCACGGGCATGTCGACCGAGCTGGGTAAGGTCGCCGGTTTGATGGACCGGGACAGTGACCGCAGTACACCGCTTCAGCTTCGTCTGGCGGCTTTTGGCAAGCTGTTGTCGCTGGTGGTCATTGCCATTTGTATGGTCATTTTCCTGGTGGGTGTGTTGCGAGGTGAAGACCCGGTGTTGATGATCCTCACCGCCGTGAGTCTCGCGGTCGCGGGCATTCCAGAGGCTTTGCCGGTGGTGGTGACGGTGCTGCTGGCGTTGGGCGCGCGCCGCATGGTGTCTCAGAACGCCTTGATTCGCCGTCTGCCATCGGTTGAAACATTGGGTTCGGTCACGTTCATTTGTTCTGACAAGACAGGCACCCTGACGCAAAACCGCATGCATGCCGAGCTGCTGCTGGTGGACGGACAGGAATGGGTGCCGGGCGGTGATGGACCCGGTGAGAATTTTTCTGAACTGCTGCGTGGGGCGGCCCTGTGCAATGACGCCAGCCGGACCGGTGAGGGCGCATGGCAAGGCGACCCGACCGAGACCGCGCTCACCCAGGTCGCCTTGCAAGCCGGGCTGGACAAAGCTGTGCTTGAGCAGCAGTGCGCGCGCGTGCAGGAATTGCCCTTCGACTCTGAGCGCAAGCGCATGACCACCGTGCACCGTGCCGGCGAAGGGTTCATGGCCTACACCAAGGGCGCGCCCGAGTCCGTGATTCCCCTGTGCACGTCGCAGTGGCGGGCCACCGGGGCCGTGCCACTGGACCACGGGGAACTGCTGGCCGTGGCCGATGCCCTGGCCGCCCAGGGTTTGCGTGTCTTGGCCTTGGCCCGTCGCGAGCATGCTGAGTTGCCGCCAGCGGGTGACGTGGACTCGGCAGAGGCAGGTCTGTGCCTGGTTGGTCTGGTGGGTTTGATTGATCCACCGCGTGACGAGGCGGCCCTGGCTGTGCGCGACTGTGTGATTGCCGGGATCACGCCGGTCATGATCACCGGGGACCACCCGGCCACGGCGCTGGCCATCGCCCGGCGACTGGGCATCGTGACCGATGGTGACACGCAGGTGCTGACCGGGCGTGAGTTGACAACCCTGAGCGATGCAGCGCTGCGCGAGCGAGTGGCGACTGTTCGGGTCTACGCACGGGTTGATCCTGCGCAAAAAATCCGCATCGTGGAGGCTCTGCAGGCGCGGGGCGAGTTTGTCGCCATGACGGGTGACGGCGTTAACGATGCGCCCGCGCTCCGGCAGGCGGATATTGGCGTGGCCATGGGCCGTGGTGGCACCGACGTGGCGCGCGAAGCGGCCAGTCTGGTGCTGATGGACGACAACTTTGCCACCATTGTTGCTGCGGTGCGTGAGGGGAGGCGCATTTACGACAACATCAGAAAGTTTGTACGTTATGCGATGACGGGCAATTCGGGTGAAATCTGGACCATCTTCCTGGCGCCCCTGATGGGCTTGCCGATTCCCTTACTGCCGATTCACATTTTGTGGGTCAACCTGGTCACCGACGGTTTGCCGGGGCTGGCGCTGGCGGCTGAGCCAGCAGAGCGCAACACCATGCAGCGCCCACCCCGCGCGCCGCAGGAAAGCCTGTTTGCTCGTGGCATGTGGCAGCACATTTTGTGGGTGGGTCTGCTCCTGGCTGGCCTGTGCTTGCTGGTGCAGGCCTGGGCCCTGTCTGCGGGGCATGCCAACTGGCAGACCATGGTGTTCACCGTGCTGACCTTGGGCCAAATGGCGCATGTGCTGGCTGTGCGCTCGGAAACAGAATCCTTGTTTCGCCTGGGTCTGGGTTCCAATCGGCCATTGCTGGGCGCTGTGCTGCTGACCTTTGGGCTGCAGATGGCAACCATTTACGTGCCGCTGTTGAATCCTGTGTTCAAGACGCAGCCATTGAGCCTGGTGGAGTTGTTGATTTGCCTTGGGGCCGCGTCGGTGGTGTTTTTTGCGGTGGAGGTCGAGAAGGCCTGGTTGCGAAGCAGACGCCCAGCTTTGGTTACATCACCGGGCGCCCGCAACGCTTGATCAAGGACTGGGCGGCTGCGGCCAGGGGCGCTGCGGGTCGCGCAGGCCTTCAAAAGCGTGTGACAGCTGCAGCACACCCAAATCATCAAACCGCTTGCCTGCAATTTGCAAGCCGATGGGCAAGCCCTGGCTTGTGTAGCCGCAGTTGATTGAGGCGGCGGGCTGTTCCGACATGTTGTAGGGGACGGTAAACCCGATGTGCTCCAGCGGTCGCAGCGGGTCGTTGGTGGGGGAGGGCAACTCTGCTGCAAAGGCCGGCATGGGGGATGTTGGCGAAATGACAAAGTCAAACGGCTGGCACGCCCGCACGGTGGCCAGGCGAGTGGCATGGAACTGACTCACCGCTGCAAATACCTGCGGCCCACTCATACCCGCCGCGCTGTCTGCCCATTGCTGGATGTAAGGCAAAACGCGGGCTCTTTTTTCTGCCGACAGCGCTGACAAATCCAGGTGGGAGCGCATGCGCCAGGCATGGTCCATGCCGTCCAGCATGGCTTGGGTCATGAACGGCGTCATGGGTTCGATGATGGCGCCGGCGCTCTCCAGAATTCGGGCGGCACGCTCGATGGCAGCCCGCACTTCGGCCTCGACCGGCAGTCCGCAGCCCGCATCCATCAGTAGTCCAATTTTGAGGCCACGCACCCGCACTCCTCCCTGGTCAAATTGCTCCCAACGAATAGCCTGGTAGGGCAGGCTCATGCTGTCCCGGCTGTCTGGCTGCGACAGCGCCTGCATCATCAGTGCGGCGTCTTCCACAGTCCGTGTCATGGGGCCGGCAGCCCGTCCGGTGTAGGGCGGGTCAATCGGGATGCGGCCCAGGCTCGGTTTGAGGCTGAAGATGCCGCACCAGCCGGCTGGCAGACGCAGCGAACCGCCAATGTCGGTGCCAATATGAAGCGGGCCGTAACCCGCCGCTGCGGCCGCACCGCCGCCGGCGCTGGAGCCGCCCGGTGTTTTGCTCACGTCCCAGGGGTTGCGTGCGAGTGCATGAAAACTCGACAAACCGCTGGAGAGCATGCCGTAGTCCGGCATGGTGGTTTTGCAGATCATCACCGCACCTGCCTCGGACAGGCGCTCGGCCGGTGGCGCATTTGCTGCCGCAGCAGTGAGGTCAGTGGCCCGGGTGCCCAAGGGCATCGGGTCGCCCCGTGTGGCTATGTTTTCCTTGATGGTGACGGGGACTCCGTCCAGGGCGCCACAGGGTTCGTTACACTGCCAGCGCGCCTCCGATGCCAGAGCCTGCTCAATTGCCAGTTCGGGCCGAAGCAGGTAGCTGGCATGAAGGTGGGGTTCCCATTGCGCTATGTTGGAGAGCACCGCCTGCGTGACTTCCACGGGTGAAAGTTCATGACGGCGGTAGGCTCCCAGCAGTTCTTTGGCACCGAGTTCGTGCAGTTTCATGCCCAAGAGAGTGCTGCGACATCGTTGACAAAGATCGGCATGTCCTTCCAGAGCCCCTTGAGGTTTTTGTTGGCCACAGTGATCCATTGCGGTTGATACAGATAAGCGTTCACGGCCTCGTTGGCGAGCATGCGCTGGGCGTCACCGAGCAGCTTGGCGCGGTCTGCCGCACGCGGTGCGTTCTGTATCTTGTCGAACAGCGCGTTGAATTGGGGAGACTCGTAACCCCAGTAGTAGCCCGGCTTGGCGTAGTTGCCCAAATCAAACGGTTCCACGTGCGAGATGATGGTGAGGTCGTAGTTTTTGTTGGTGAAAGTGCCACTGAGCCACTGGGCCCATTCCACGTTCTCGATTTTGGCAATGATGCCGATCTTGGCCAGTTGGGCGGCAATGACTTCACCGCCCTGGCGTGCGTAGGGCGGTGGTGGCAGTTTCAGGCTCAATTCCAGCGGTGTCTTGATGCCGGCCTCGGCCAGCAAAGCCTTGGCTTTTTCGATGTTGAAGGGGTTGATGCCCGTGGTGTCGACATAGCCAAAGGCACCCGGCACGTAATGGCTGCCGATGGGCGCGCCATAGCCGTCGCCTGCGCCTTCAATAACGGCCTTGCGGTCAATGGCTGCCGCAATGGCGCGGCGCACCCGCACATCGTCCAACGGTTTCTTCTTGTTGTTGATGGCCAGAATGGTTTTGGCGCGCGAGCCACTCACCACCACCTGAAACTTGGGGTTTGACTTGAATTGCGGCACGCTGCGAGGTGTGACACGGGGAAACGCATCAATGTCGCCCGCCAGCAAGGCTGCCACTTGGGCGGCTGGGTCACTGATGAATCGGAACGTGACCTTGCGGATTTTGACGCTTGAAGCGCTCCGGTAGCCCGCCCAATGGCTCAGGACGATGGAGGAGCCCCGGCTCCAGGTGGTGAGCTGGTAAGGCCCCGTGCCCACGGGCTTGGTGGCGTTGGTGTCCGCGCTTTTGGGCTCCACAATGATGGCGGTGGCTTGGCCCATCAAAAACAGGAAGTCAGGGTCCAGCGATTTGTTCAGCACCACGACGGTGTGGTCGTCAATGGCAGCCACGCTCTCCATGCCACTGAATGTGCGCTTGTCTTTGTTAGTGCTTTTCTCGGCGGCGGCACGCTCGAAAGAAAACTTCACGGCGCTAGCGTTGAACGCTTCGCCATTTTGAAATTTCACACCCCTGCGGAGTTTGAAGGTGTAGGTCTTGAGGTCAGGGGAGACCTCCCAGCTCTCGGCCAGCAGGGGCGAGACGGTGCCATCCGGGTTGATTTTGGTCAGCGTTTCGAAGATGTTGTAGTGCACGATCTCGGCAATGGCAGAGGCCGCCACTGCCGTGGGGTCCAGTCCTGTTGGCTCCAGCGTCATGGCCAGAACCACGCTGTCTTTCTTGGCTTGAGCCAGAGCAGCCAGCGGCAGGGATGCCAATGCGGCGCCGGAGGCCGCAGTGGAAAGTAGACGACGACGATTGACCATGGGGACTTCTCCTGTCAAAAAAACGGGGCTTGAACGAAATGGGTTTTGGGACGCAACCAGACGAACCATACCATTGCTTTTGGGTCACAAACGGGGCATGCCGTCGATTCCAAAATGGCAAGCCACCAGATGGCCTGCTGTCACAGTGCTCAGTTCAGGCCGTTGTTCGTCACACAGGGCTTGAGCCTGTGGACAGCGTGGCGCATAAGGGCAGGCTGTCGCAGGGTGCTGGCGAGGTGTGGTCACGGTGGTCCGCCGCCGCTGCCCCGGCGTGGTGCTGGGCGTCAGGCGGGGCACAGCCTCAATCAAGGCGCGGGTGTAGGGGTGGGCTGCATTGCGAAACAGGACATCCGAGGCTCCTTGCTCCACGATGCGCCCTTGGTAAATGACAGCGACTTCCTCACACAGGTGGTCCACCACCGCCAAGTCATGGCTGATGAGCAGGTAGGTCACGCCGTACTGTTGGGACAGGTCCTGCATCAGGTTCAGGACCTGGGCTTGCACCGAGACATCCAGCGCGCTCACGGGCTCGTCGGCCACTATCAGCCGTGGCCGGGTGATCAGGGCGCGGGCAATGGCCACGCGCTGGCGTTGTCCGCCCGAGAATTCATGCGGGTACTTGTCGAGGTCATTGCTGCGCAGACCGACGGAGGTGAGCACCTCCCGCGCCTGCTCGCGCATGTCTAGCGCCGCAGTTTTGCCTAGCACGGCGAGCGGCTCAGTCACGATGCGCTCCACCGTCTGGCGTGGATCCAGTGAGCCATAGGGGTCCTGGAACACCATCTGGAAGTCACGCCGTGCTGCGCGCAGGGCGGCAGGGGTCAGGCTGTTGAGAGTTTGGCCCAGGATGTGCACAGCGCCGGTGGTTGGCGGCTCCAGCGCCATGACCAGACGCGCCAGAGTTGATTTCCCTGAGCCTGATTCACCGACCACCCCCAGATTTTTGCCGCTGGCCATGCGCAGGCTGACGCCGCGTACCGCCTGCACTTGCGGTGCGGGGCCCCATGGGCGTTCGCGTGCCAGGGTGTAGGTCCGGGTGACGTGGTCAAGGTGCAGCAAAGGCTCGTTCATGACGCTGCCACCTCATTCAAACGCAGGCAACTGGCCTGATGATCTTCGCCCAGGTCGGTTGGCCCGGGGCGGGCGCGGGCACAGTCGGCAATGGTCATGGTGCAGCGGTCAAAGAAGGGGCAGCCCGGCGGCAGGTCAACCAACTCCGGTACGCTGCCCGCGATCGTGCTGAGCCGCGCTCCCCGGGCCGAGCCCAGCTGGGGGCGCGCACTGAAGAGGCCGCGGGTGTAGGGGTGGGCCAGCCGGGAGAACACGACGGTTGTGGGTCCACTTTCCACCACGGTTCCGCCGTACATGACCATCATGCGCGACACGTTTTGGGCAATGACACCCAGATCGTGCGAGATGAGCAGCAGCGCCATGCCGCGCTCTTGAACGAGGTCGCTGATGAGGTCGAGGATTTGCCCTTGAATCGTGACGTCCAGCGCGGTGGTTGGCTCGTCTGCAATCAACATGTCAGGCCCGCAAGCCAGCGCCATGGCGATGGTGATGCGTTGGCGTTGCCCGCCCGAGAATTGATGGGGATAAGCATCAAATCGTCGGGTGGCGTCGGGAATGCCGACGCGGTCCAGCAGGGCAATCGCCTGCTGGCGAGCCGCCCGGGCAGTTGCACCCCGGTGCAAACGCAGTGGCTCAGCCACCTGATGGCCGATGGTGTGGACCGGGTTCAGCGCCGTCATGGGTTCCTGAAAGATCATCCCGATGCGGTTGCCACGAAGATGCCGCAGTGCCGCGTCATTCAGGCCAACGAGTTCTTGCTGGTCAAAGCGGATGCTGCCCGAGACTTCGGCCCGCTCGGGCAGCAGGCCCATGAGCGTCATGGCGGTGATGGATTTGCCACAGCCGGACTCGCCAATCAGGCCCAAGGTTTCACCGCGCTCCAGCGAAAAGCTCACTCCGGACACGGCGTTGGCCGGGCCACGCTGGGTCTGCAGGCGGACATTTAAATTACGAACATCAAGCAGGGACATTTATCGCTCTCTCGCCAGTCGGGGGTCCATCAGATCACGCAGGCCGTCACCCAGGAGGTTGAGTCCCAGCACCGCCATGGCAATGGCCACACCCGGAAACACGGCCAGAAGAGGTGCCTGGAATAGCAGCGTTTGCGCCTCCGCCAGCATGCGGCCCCAAGAGGGTTGAGGGGGCTGGGTGCCCAGCCCCAGGTAAGAGAGCGCCGCCTCGGCCAGGATGGCCAGCGCAAACTGAATGGTGGCCTGGACGATCAGGATGGACACGATGTTGGGAAGAACGTGGTCGAACGTGATGCGCCAGGGCCCCTTGCCACAGGCGCGTGCCGCCAGCACAAATTCGCGGGACCAGACTGCGTTGGCGCTGGCCCGGGTGATGCGGGCAAAGGTGGGAATATTGAAAATGCCAATGGCGATGATGGCATTGACGATGCCTGCACCAAATACCGCCGTCAGCATGATGGCAGACAAGATCGCGGGAAAGGCAAACGTGAAGTCAGCAGTGCGCATGATCAGTTCCTCCATCCACCCGCGTCGCGCGGCAGCCAGCAGACCCAGGGCCGTGCCCAACAGGAGCCCGATGCTGACGGCAATCACACCCACCAGAATGGAGTTGCGCGCCCCCACCAGCAACAAAGACGCGACATCCCGGCCGAATGGATCGGTCCCCAGCCAATGCTGGGCATCGGGCTGGCGCAGCTTGAGCGCCATGTCGATTTCATAAGGCGACCAAGGCGTCCAAACCAGAGACACAGCGGCGGCGAGGATCAACAGCAGCGTGAGGCAGGCGCCGATGACAAAGCTGCGATGCGACCAGGCCCGGGACATGAAGGACACTCGCGGCCTGCCGGGGGCTGTTGCAACGGTGCTCATATGTCGCTCGCCTTGACACGCGGATCAATCACGGCGTACAGCACATCGACGCAGAAGTTGACCACGATCACCATGGCCGCCAGCAGCATGACGCAGTTGCGTACGACGATGAGGTCGCGGTTGGCGATGGATTGAAAGACCAGCCGCCCCAGTCCGGGCAGATAGAACACGTTTTCCACCACGATGGTGCCCGCCAGCAGGTTGGCAAACTGGAGGCCCATGACCGTAATCACCGGAATCATGGCATTGCGCAGCACATGACCCCACAAGGTGGCCCGTTGCGACAAGCCCTTGGCGCGGGCTGTGCGAACAAAATCTTCTCTCAAGACATCAAGTACTGCCGAGCGGGTGATGCGAGCCAGAATGGCCGCCTGCACCACGGCGAGCGAGATGGCCGGCAGCAGCAGTGCTTTGAAGGCCTGGGCCGCCCCCTCATCCCAACCCGGAAATCCGCCCGCTGAAAACCAGTTGAGATGAACCGAAAACAACAAAATCAACAGAATGGCAAACCAGAAATTGGGCACCGCAATGCCAACCTGGGTGAGGCCCATCAGCCCCACGTCGCCGAAGCGGTTGTGCCGTGAAGCGGCATAGATGCCCACAGTCAGTGCCAGCACGGTTGTCAAGAGCATGGCCATGATGGCCAGAGGGACGGTCACAGCCATACGTTCCAGCACCAGTGACAAAACGGGGCTGCTGTAAGCGTAACTGTCCCCGAGGTCACCTGTCAGCATGCCACCCACCCACCGCCCGTAACGGGCCAAAGGCGGACGGTCCAGACCCAGTTGGGTGGCGAGCGCCTGGACAGCTTCAGGCGAGGCGTCCGGGCCCATCATGACTTGGGCTGCATCTCCCGGCAGTATTTCCAGCACCAGGAAAATCACCATCGAAGCCACGACCAGTGTGGCCAAAAGCGTGGCCAGGCGTTTGAAAAGAAACAGAAACATGGCGGCGCTCAGGTCGCTCGGTCTGACTGTTTTACAGCAGGATTTTGGAGGGGTCGTGTTGGCATGACGTCAGTAGGGTGTTGTGTTGGCAGTCAATGGGAACGCCGATAATTAACGGATGTTGTGTCTACCCAATTATTCTGAACACGGCGGAGATGGTAAGCCATGGCTTTAATCATCACCGATGAATGCATCAACTGCGATGTGTGCGAGCCCGAGTGCCCGAATGAGGCCATTTATCTGGGGGCGGAAATCTATGAAATAGACCCTGGCAAATGCACTGAATGCGTTGGACATTTTGACGAGCCCCAGTGCGTGGAAGTGTGCCCGGTTGCCTGCATCCCCGTCAACCCGCACCACATAGAGGACAGGGAAACCCTCTGGCAAAAATACCGCCGTCTGCAACAGGAAACAAAGCAAGCCTGAACGTCACCCCGAACAACGGACTCCGTCAGGACTTCACGACTTTTTCGGTGAGGTCTTCTTCGTCGGGACGCTCGTCTTTTTGACCGGCGCCGTCTTGATGCGAACGGGCTTGGTTTTTGTGTTGCGTTGGACAGTTTTTTTGTCCGGCTTGGGACTGATGCCCAAGGTTTGCCGAGCTGGCGTGTTCGAGGCAAGGTCTCTGGCTTCTTGTTGCAGGCGCCCAGTCTCCAGGGCGTTGGCAGTTTGGATGTCACGCGCAGTGGATCGGTCGGCCTGCTCTTTTTGATCCTTGGTGCGCGGGTCTGCGGCATGGACAGTTACCCCGCCAGGACAAGCCTGGGCACTGTAACTTTCGCCACATTTATAGACGATTTCGGCTCTAGCCGGCATATTTAAACAGGTTACGTACATCAAAATAATAGCAATAGTGGTTGCGTGGCGCATGATGTTTTCTTTGTTTAATTGGACCGGCCAGGTCTGTTTCTAGGGTGCCGCGGGTTCAGGTCGCGGTGGTTTGGGTCGGGCCGGTTTGCTGGTGTTGACCAGCATTGTGGCTTTTTCCATCTCGCCCGCCATCATGTGAGGCAGGGCGGTGAGGGCGCGTGCAATGCTTTGGTCAATCGCAATGCGGTGGTCCAACGATGGCTTTTTGAGCACCCAGTGAATGACTTCCGACTTGATACCGGGGTGGCCCACCCCCAGCTTTAAACGCCAATAGTCTGGCGTGCCCAGTTGGGCATGGATATCTCGCAGTCCGTTGTGACCCGCATGGCTGCCTCCTAGCTTGAGTTTGGCTTCGCCGGGCGCCATGTCCAGTTCGTCATGGGCGACCAGGATTTCTTGCGGCGCAATTTTGAAAAAACGCGCCAGAGCGGCGACCGACTTACCCGACAAATTCATGAAGGTTTGCGGTTTGAGCAGCCAGACGGCTTGGCCTTGAATGGACGCTCTGCCGATCAGGCCATGATATGACTTGTCCATGACCAGCTGGGTTTTGAGTGCTTCTGCCACTGAATCAATCCACCAAAATCCGGCGTTATGGCGGGTGAATTCATACTCGGGCCCAGGATTACCCAAGCCCACAAAGAGTTTGATCATGCTCAAATTATCAGGTCAAGTGCATAAACAAAAATGGCTCACCGAAGTGAGCCATGGAGTCTGAGTTTCAGTTCAGATTATTTTTTCTTGGCAGCGGGTGCTTTAGCTGCGGGTGCTTTGGCAGCTGGAGCGCCTTTTCCACCTTTGCCGGCCGCAGCGGGAGCTGCATCGGCGGCTGGCGCTTCTGGTGCGGCCACAACCACAACAGATACCAGTACCGGATTGTTCGTGCCGCGTTTCACAGCCGTTACACCCTTTGGCAACACCAGGTCGGCCAGGTGCAGCGATGAACCCTTTTTCAGGCCGCTCAAATCCACAGCAATGAATTCAGGCAGGTCAGACGGCAGGCACAGCACTTCAATCTCGGTTACCACATGGTTTGCAATGCAGTTGTCCGTCTTGATCGCGGGCGAGTTCTCGTCGCCGCTGTAGTGCAAAGGCACCTTCATGTGCAGCTTGGTGGTTGCGTCAACGCGCTGGAAGTCAATGTGCAGGACGAGCTGCTTGAAGGGGTGCATTTGCACATCGCGCAACAAAACCTTGTGGTCCGTGCCGTCAAGTTCCATGTCCAGAACAGTGGCGTGGAACGCCTCTTTCTTCAGGGCATGCCACAGGGCGTTGTGGTCAACTTCGATCTGCTTGGGTTCAGCAGATCCACCATAAATGATACCGGGCGTGCGACCGGTGATGCGGAGACGGCGGCTCGCACCCGTGCCCTGCTTGGCGCGCTCAAAAGCGACAAATTTCATAACTAACTCCTTGATGAGCCCACCGCGACCAGTGTGGCTCCGATTGAAAAAAGACTTGCATCGCCGGCTTGCGCCAACGAAAGTCCACTTTTGCCTGGACTAGAAAAGGTTTTCCTGGTCCGAGAACAAACTCATGACAGATTCGCCCTTGGCAATGCGCTGGATTGTTTCAGCAATCAGCGGCGCCACGGACAGTTGTCGAATCTTCTGGCAGGCAGATGCTGCCTGGCTCAACGGGATCGTATTGGTCACCACGACCTCGTCCAAGGCGCTGCCGTTGGTGATGCGTTCAATGGCGGGACCAGAGAAGATGGGGTGTGTGCAATACGCATAGACCTTCTTTGCGCCCCGTTCCTTCAATACCTCCGCGGCCTTGACCAAGGTGCCGGCAGTGTCAATCATGTCATCCATGATGACGCAATTGCGTCCGTCAATCTCACCAATGACATGCATGACTTCGCTGACATTGGCTTTCGGGCGGCGCTTGTCAATGATGGCGAGATCACAATTAAGTTGTTTAGCCAGTGCCCGCGCACGCACCACGCCGCCCACATCAGGCGATACCACGATCAGGTCTTCGTAGTTTTTTTGCCTCAAATCGCCCAGCAGAACAGGCGAGGCATAAATATTGTCAACCGGGATGTCAAAGAAACCCTGAATCTGATCCGCATGAAGGTCCATGGTCAGTACACGGTTAACGCCCACGGCTTGCAGCATGTTCGCGACAACTTTGGCCGTTATGGGTACTCGGCTGGAGCGAGGGCGACGGTCTTGGCGTGCGTAACCGAAATAAGGAATCACTGCGCTGATGCGCTCGGCCGACGCTCGCTTGAGCGCATCCACCATGATGAGCAGTTCCATCAGGTTTTCATTTGTCGGAGCACAAGTGGACTGCACAACGAAGACGTCGCGTGCTCGCACATTTTGATTGATTTCGACGGTTACTTCGCCATCCGAGAAGCGACCTACTGTCGCAGCACCCAATCCGATACCGAGGTGCCTGGCGATCTCAGCAGCCATACCCGGATTGGCATTGCCGGTAAAAACCATGAAATCAGGGGGTTGAGGAGCCTGCATGAGTATTCCAGCAATTGAGTGTGATGTGCGTTAGTACGATCAGCGAATGATGCGTACAACTTGAAACTTGGCAGGGGAAGAAGGACTCGAACCTTCGCATGCTGGAATCAAAATCCAGTGCCTTAACCAACTTGGCGACTCCCCTACGCGGGCTAACAGCTATCGCTGCCAGCCGAAAAACTATCGCTGACCGCCCAACCTTTTAAAGGGTGAACACTCAAATTGTTACATAACTTGACTTCAAAATTACTTGGCGCATTCATGAAATCAACATCTCGCAACACTTCTGCAAATACCGCACTTCCAGAGCCTGTCATCCGTCCCCTGAGCCCGCGGTCAGCAAGCCATTGAATAGCTTGAGTCACGCTTGGACAGAGTCTTTCTGCCACGCTCTGCAAATCGTTCCGACCGTAGTCAAAAGTATTTGTAGCGAAGCCTGAAATTATAGCTGTTTGGCTGTCCCTTTTCAGTTCCCGATCCAAGAAAATCAATTTTGTTTCCAATCCCTCGGCAGGCTTGACAATCAGAAAGCGCGATGAAGACAGCTCAATAGGCGTTATCTTTTCGCCAATACCTTCAACCCAAGCATTCTGACCTGCCAGGAAAAAAGGCACATCCGCCCCCAGTTGCAGCCCAATTTGGGTCAGCTTTCCCAACGAAAAATCAAGTTTCCACAAGCGGTTCAGAGCCAGCAGGGTCGATGCGGCATCAGACGATCCGCCGCCCATCCCGGCTTGCGCGGGGATGCGTTTTTCGACGCCGATGTGCGCACCCAGGGCGGTGCCGCTGGCGCTCTTCAAGGCGCGGGCGGCCCGTGTGATCAGATCGTCTGTGGGTAATGGGTGAGTCAGGTCCTCCCGACTTATGCCACCGTCTGCGCGAAGGTCAAAATGCAGTGTGTCGCACCAGTCCACCAACATAAAAGCAGATTGGAGTAAGTGGTAGCCGTCGCTCCTGCGGCCAGTGATGTGCAAAAAGAGGTTCAGCTTGGCAGGTGCGCAAATATCGTAAAGCGATTTCATGTTGGGCCGATTGGAGCTGGAAGTAACTGAACTTTGCTCAAATCACTCATTGTCCAGCACAAGGCGGAGTTCCACAGGCGGGGCCGGGCTCGTGCGTTTCGCGGTGATGCGTCCATTGGCACGTTGTGACAGGTCCGGATTCCAGCCATCCGCTGAGGCGAGTTCTCCTGCCAGCCAGCTAAACAGTGCATCCACGGGAATTTCGGTTCCGATGGCCCTGCTGATCAGTGCATCGAGCGACGGGTGATGTTGAACATCGCCATTCACTCGCATTGTTGCCGTTTGGGCATCCCATGCGAGGACTGCAGCA
Organism: Rhodoferax sp.; assembly: GCA_044339205.1. Lineage (GTDB taxonomy): Bacteria > Pseudomonadota > Gammaproteobacteria > Burkholderiales > Burkholderiaceae_C > Rhodoferax. The sequence continues at coordinate 23,684 of JBIIVW010000017.1, forward strand.
GTGCCGCCAAGTGGATTAAATAAAGTCATTTCCCCGGCTGCGGCGCTCCCTGTGAGCTCAAAGCCAGCTGAAAAAGACTGAGGTTCAGCAGTTTCCACCCTAACTGCAAGGCGGCCACGCCAAGTCGGGGCATCTTGATAGTGTGCGCTCAATTTTTTTTGGGGCAGGGCACAGCCTGCAATGAGCAAACTGACGAAAATAGCTGCCGCTAACGTGGCTCTCGTCCACGCTCTCACGGCCTTACACCTAATCGTTTGAGTGTGTCCAGAAGAGTTTCATTCTGTGCATTCAGTTTTTTTCCTTCTTTCCAGATGGTCATGGCTTGGCTTTTTCGATCCATGGCCCAGAGGACCTCGCCTAAGTGGGCTGCGATCTCGGCATCTGGCTTGGCGTCGAACGCGCGTTGCAAAATATGCCTGGCTCCTTCGAGGTTTCCGCTGCGGAACTCAACCCAACCCAGGCTGTCCATGATGAATGGGTCGCCTGGCGCCAAGTCGAGCGCTTTCAGCACAAGTTGCCTGGCTTCCGGTAGACGTATGTTCCGTTCGGCAAGTGAGTAACCCAGTGCGTTGTAGGCGTGGTGGTAGTCCGGCTTGTTCGAAATGACCAAACGCAACAAGCGCTCCATCTCAGCGATGTCGCCTAATTTCTCTGCGACCATGGCCAAGTCGTAAGCGAGATCGAGGTCCTCCGCATTGCGTGCATTTGCCTCTGAAAGCAGCTTGTAGGCTTCAGCGAATTGTTTGCTGTCGCGTAACAGTTGAGCCTCTGCCATGATTTTCATCCGGGCCTCTGCGGGGGAGTTCTCCGGCTGGTTTCTGATCAATTCACGTGCTTCTTGAAGCCGACCCTGGCGGGCCAGCAAACTGGCCCTCCTGAGCTGCACCATAGTCTGATCATCGGGACGATCAATGAGCCTTAGCCAATCTTCTGCAGCCACAAAATCCTGCCTCTGTTCTGCAATCTGTGACAAAGACAAGAGTGCTTGGGTCAGCCCTCTATCCTGCTCTTGCGTTAAGGGCTCCTGAGTTTTGGCCTTTAAGGAGAGATCCAGATAGCGTTTGAAAGAACGCTCAGCGGCTATTGGCTTTTCGTCTTGAAGCTCAAGGGCGCCTCGCAGAAGCCATGCCTCCAGATCATCCGGTTTTTCATCAGTGACCGCCTGCAATTGCACTGCTGCGTCTGCGTAGCGTTTCCCGCTCAGCAAGGCGCGAGCATAGGCCATTCTCAATGGAGGTCGCTGCTTTTCTTCAAGGTACTTTTTGACGATGATTTCTGCTTGGGGTGCGCCGGGGTCCATCACAGACAGCGCCAGTCGTATCGGTCCTTCTGCATTGACGTCAATGGCCTGCGCTCGACGTGCTGCGGTGAGTGCCCCGGCCACGTCACCTGCATCGGCACGCATTCGACCAATCGCAGTCCAAGCCTCAATACCCACATTGGGTTCCGCGAGGTACCGATTGAGTGCCTGTTCAACCAAATCGGCTGCCTGCTTCTTGTCCGATGCTCTTGCCAGAAGGCGCGGGATGGCCGACACCATCAATGGCCTGTCCGTGGGATTGGTTGCCGCAATTTCTCGCCTCAAAGGTTCCAGTGCCTCAGGGATGCGGTTTAGCCCGATAAGTATTTGCAAAATAAAGCGGTTGGCTTCTTTCGACTCGGGCAGGGCTTGTTGCCATGCGCGCGCGGCCAGCAAAGCGGAGTCGCCCGACCGAGCTTGCAGTGCAATGGAAACCGCTCGCTGGTACAGGCCTGCGTCTCGTGTCTTTCTTGCGGCGTCCAAGATGAGCGAGTATCCAGCCCCTGGATCACCTGATCGAGTATTGAGTTCCCCTAGCAGGAGCTGATAAAAAAGTTGGCTGTCCAGGGCTGATGTGGAGGCATTCGTGCCCTTGTCATCAACGGTTTGAGCATTTGCGGTCAATACGCAAAAAAGTACGGCGAGTAGCGCAAGGCGGTGGTTACGTAACATCGGATCATAATAATCCATGCGACAAAACCTACCCAGCCATGCCTGAATTACCCGAAGTTGAAGTTACACGCCTAAGCTTTGCCCACCGCATTGAGGGCAGCAAGGTTCTTTCCGCCTCACTTGGAAAAGCGCTCCGTTGGCCCTTGGGCTGTGCATGCGATCAATTGCTTGGACGCTTTGTGTTGGGTGTGCGCCGGCGCGGGAAGTATTTACTTATCGATCTTGACGAAGGGCTGCTGCTGGTCCACCTTGGAATGTCCGGCAGTGTGAGCTTCGCCAGGCAGTTGCCGCCTATCGGCGTCCATGACCATTTCGAGCTGGTTACCAGCCAGGGCACACTCAGGCTTCATGACCCACGCCGATTTGGAGCTGTTGTCTATGCGAGGCGCGAGGACGCACCAGAAGCCCAGAAGCTTCTGGGGAAGCTGGGTATGGAGCCTCTCACTGACCAGTTTGACCTCGCCAAATTTCAAGATCAGCTCAAGCTTCGACGAGCGGCAATCAAGCAAGTGTTGTTAGCGGGTAATGTGGTCGTGGGGGTGGGTAACATCTATGCGTCCGAGTCTTTGTTTTTGGCTGGTATCCGGCCGACGGTGAGCGCTGCGCGCCTGAGTAGGCCGCGTATTGCGAAACTTCACTCCGCAATCCGGACCGTGTTGGCCAACGCGGTGGCCCAGGGCGGCAGTACTTTGCGAGATTTTTCCAGTGCAACCGGCGAAAGCGGGCACTTTCAATTGAATGCCATGGTGTACGGCCGGGAGGGGCAAGCCTGCCGGTTATGCCTGTCGCCAGTCAAGGCCTTGAGACAAGGGCAGCGATCCACGTTCTACTGCCCTTCATGCCAAAAAGCCTAGCCGCAGTGGCCTGATGCAGTGCTATATTGACCGATTGCTCGGAGGTTATTTGGGAACTTCATTCAACGAAAAATTTGATCAGCATGGCGCATGGCGCCGTGAATTCGCCTTGCGTTTGAAGCTGTTGGCCGAGTGGATGAAAGACCACGAGCTTCTGGATGCTGCTGTGGAAGAGCGCTTGCGGCGCCTGGAGGGGCGGGTTCGCTCTGACAAGGTCATGGTTGCGTTTGTGGCGGAGTTTTCCCGGGGCAAGTCAGAGCTGATCAATGCTATTTTTTTTGCCAGCTATGGTCGCCGCATCATGCCTGCCAGCGCCGGGCGCACCACCATGTGCCCCACTGAAATGGGCTACGACGCAGATGTTCCGCCATGCCTGCGCCTATTGCCCATTGAAACGCGCCTGCAGCCCCAGTCCCTGATGGAATGGCGTATGGCGCCTGAAAAGTGGACTCGCATTGATCTGGACGTCAATGATCCCAAGCAGTTGTCAGCAGCTCTTGAAAAAGTAGCTGAAACGCGCCGCGTGACCGAGTCCGAAGCCAAAGCGCTTGGTTTATGGCAGCGTGATGCGCCTGACGATAACCCGATGGCCGATGCGCAAGGCTTGCTAGAGGTACCCAGATGGCGCCATGCATTGATAAATATTGCCCACCCGCTGCTGAAACAGGGGTTGGTGATACTGGACACACCGGGTCTTAATGCAATTGGTGCCGAGCCAGAACTGACCGTAAGTTTGATTCCCCAGGCGAACGCAGTTGTCTTTTTATTAGGGGCAGACACGGGTGTCACCAAATCTGACCTCTCCATCTGGCGCGAGCACCTCGCTGATGGATCGGCCGATGCAAGTACCCGGTTGGTTGTGCTCAACAAGATCGATACCTTGTGGGATGCCTTGAGTTCTTCCGAACAGATCGAACAACAGATTGAAAGGCAGCGCGCGTCGACTGCTGAAATATTGGGTATTGCACCTCATCAAGTCATTCCTGTCTCGGCGCAGAAAGGCCTCGTAGCCAAAGTGACCAATGACCCGGCGTTGCTGACCCTTAGTTGTCTGCCTGCGCTTGAGGATGCGCTTGCCAAAGGCATCATGGGCCAGCGCCAGAAGACTCTGGGCTCGGCCGTTACTGGCGGTATTTCGGATCTGCGAATTGAAACGGGCAGGGTGATACACATTCGCCGACGTGACTTGACGGAGCAAATGATGGAGCTGAGGGGTCTCCGGGGCAAAAACTCAGCAGTGATAAAAAATATGCGCTCCCGGATTGCGCAGGAGCAGGTCGAATTCGATTTGGGTGGCGCCAAAATTCACGCGGTTCGCTCAGTCCATCTCAAGCTGCTGCGTGAATTGTTCAGTCTTCTCGGACCAGCAGCTCTCAAGAAAGAAATGCTTGAACTGACCCAGGTTTTGCAGCAAAGAGGTCTCAAGATAGGCGTTAAACGTGCTTATGGCGACACCTTTGACAGGCTGCGTGCAAATCTGAAAAAAGTTCAATCAATTGGTACGGAGATTCAATGCATGCTGGCCGCCACGTTTCGCCAGTTGAATGCCGAGCATGGATTTTCGTTGCAAGCCACAGGAGAACCTTCTATGGCAACTTATCTGCTTGACCTCGATCTGGTGGAGCGGAGTCATCTGCAGTACCTCGGGGTTGGGAATGCTTTCAGGTTGGCACAGACCGAATTTTCCGATCGGCTGGTGCGTGCATTGGCGACCCGGGTTCGGGTCATCCACGAAACGGCCTTGGGCGAGATTGAGTTGTGGAGCAAGTCGGCAGCGGCCCAACTGGATGCCCAGTTGCGCGAGCGTCGCCGAAATTTCGGAAGGCGCCTGGAGGCTATCGACCGGATTCAACAAGCTGCGGGTGGTCTCGATGACCGCATTGGAGAAATTCAGATGCAGGGTGATACCTTGAATCAACTGGATGCCAAGCTCAAGGAACTGACCGAGTATTTGATGACTGCGACCCGTTCCGTTGTGGCCGAAGCCGTGCCCGAGTTGGAGCGCGCTTGAAAGATGAATTGAATGGGTTGGCAATGAGTGATTTCGCCACGAAAGTGGTCACCTGGCAAAAACTTCACGGAAGAAATGATTTTCCATGGCAAAACACCCGCGACCCCTATCGCGTCTGGTTATCGGAAATCATGCTTCAACAGACGCAGGTGTCGACGGTACTCGACTACTTCCCACGATTTTTGTCCCGATTCCCTGATGTTGGCTCGCTGGCGCGGGCTCCGCTTGATGATGTGCTGGGTTTGTGGAGCGGCTTGGGCTATTACAGCCGCGCCCGCAATCTGCACCGCTGTGCCCTAGATGTGATGGGCCTGCACGGGGGGGCCTTTCCGCGAACAGCGATGGCACTTGAGACTTTGCCTGGTATCGGTCGGTCAACAGCGGCTGCAATTGCATCGCTGTGTTTTGGTGAACGGGTGGCCATCCTGGATGGGAATGTGAAGCGGGTACTTTCCCGTGTACTGGGATATGACCGTGATCTGGCCCTTGCTGCCAATGAGCGCCTGCTTTGGGACCAGGCTGGGCAACTGCTTCCCACGTTGAATCTTCAAAATGCCATGCCACGTTATACCCAAGGGGTGATGGACTTGGGTGCGACTGTGTGTACGTCCAAAAAGCCCAGTTGCATCATTTGTCCGTTGACTGGCGCCTGCGTCGCCCGTCGTCAAGGCCATCCAGATCGTTACCCGGTCAAGAGTCGCAAGGTCAAGCGAAGTTCACAGTCGATCTGGCTGCTGTGGGCGCAGACCGCAGATTCCTCTGTGTTTCTCATGAAGCGACCGGTTCCCGGAGTGTGGGGTGGGCTCTATTGTTTTCCGTTGTTTGATGATCGTGAGACTTTGGAGAAGAACGTGCCGACTGTCATCCGCTCAGCGTTGGAGGATGTGCCTGCAATCAATCACGTTTTAACCCATAAGGACCTGTTCCTGCACCCGGTGCGGGTGACTCTGAGGAGCCACGAATTGGCCGGTTCCTCAGGCTTGTGGGTGGCTGCTGATCAGTGGCCTGGGCTTGGCTTGCCTGCGCCGATCAGAAAGCTGCTGGTTCAGGGCTGAGGGGTTGACCATCGAGTTCCCGGTGACGCTTCAATGTCACCCATTTGTCACCAAAAAGCGCCACTAGCTTTTCAACCAAATAGACCGAGCGGTGCTGTCCACCAGTACAGCCAATGGCAACAGTGACATAACTTCGGTGATCCCTGGCGAATGCATCAAGCCAGCGATTCAAGAATTTCTGGATGTGTTCCTGCATTTCAATGACATCTGGTTGGTCTTGTAGAAAGGCTGCTACCGGTGCGTCGCGTCCCGTCAACTCGCGAAGCTCTGGTTCATAGTGCGGGTTGGGTAGCATTCGAACGTCAAAAACAAAATCTGCCTCTCCTGGAATCCCGCGCTTGAAGGCGAATGACTCAAAAACCAAGGTTAACTGTTGTCCCTGAACAGAAATAAGCGACTTCACGTAGCCCTGAAGTTGTGAGGGGCGGATCATGCTGGTATCAATAATGTAGGCCTGCTGGCGAAGGTCCGCCAGAAGTTCACGCTCCAACTCTATTGCTTCCACCAACGCACGTCGATGGTCAGGGGCCGCTTGTGGCGACGCCGATTGGGAGAGCGGGTGTTTGCGCCTTGTTTCTGAGAAACGCCTGACCAGCGTGCCGGTTGTAGCATCCAGAAACAATGACTTCACCGCAGTACCTTGCTGCTCCAAGGCTTTGAGTTGCTCTGGAACCAATGGCAGCGAGGACGCAGTACGCACGTCTATCGCTATGGCAACTCTTGTGGTTTTTTGTTTCAGTTGGAGTGCAATAAAAGGCAAGAGAAGTTCTGGTGGAAGGTTGTCCACACAGAAAAAACCGGCATCTTCGAGGGCGTGAAGTGCCACCGACTTGCCAGAACCAGACATGCCCGTGATCAGGACGATTTGCAAATTAAGGCGTCTGTTTTTCATCGGGTTATTGCCTCGTTTCCAGCATTTCTCTGGCGTGGGCGAGTGTGGTGTTGGATAAGCGTTCTCCCCCCAACATTCGCGCCACCTCAGTCACTCGACGCTCCCCCTGCACCAAACTCACGGAGCTTATCGTGGAGTTTTGATGGAATTGTTTGGCCACAACCAAATGTTGATCAGCGCAGGCAGCCACCTGCGGCAAATGGGTGACCGTTA
>JBIIVW010000130.1:0-9443 GCA_044339205.1 Rhodoferax sp.
CCATCGCTGCGGTCGTGGTAGGCCAGAATTTTGCCCTGAGCACGCAACGCGTTGACCGCGTTCACCAGCCTCACCAGGTCTTGCGGATCGTCCAGATCCGGCACATCGTCACCGAGTTGGCCCAGCGTTTGCGCCAGGATGCTGCCGGCCATGCGGCATTGGCCACGGCCCAGGTCAATCAGCACCAGTGTGGTGTCGTCCACCGCATTGAGCTGCGGAGTGAGTGTGCCGCGCACATCGGCCAGCGTGGCAAATGCGGTGACGATCAGGGACACGGGCGAGGTCACTTTTTTGGCCTCACCAGCGTCCGTCCACTGCGTGCGCATCGACAGCGAATCTTTGCCCACGGGGATGGAAATACCCAGCGCCGGGCACAACTCCAGGCCCACGGCCTTGACGGTGGCGTAGAGCGCCGCGTCTTCGCCGGGCTCGCCACAGGCCGCCATCCAGTTGGCCGACAGCTTCACGCGGGGCAACTCAAAGGGCGCCGCGAGCAAATTGGTGATGGCCTCAGCCACCGCCATGCGGCCGCTGGCAGGCGCATTGACCGTGGCCAGCGGCGTGCGCTCACCCATGCTCATGGCTTCGCCCGCAAAACCCTTGAAGTCGGCCAGGGTCACAGCGCAGTCGGCCACCGGCACTTGCCACGGGCCCACCATCTGGTCGCGGTGGCTAAGGCCCCCGACGGTGCGGTCACCAATGGTGATCAAAAAGCGCTTGGAGCCCACGGTGGGGCTGGACAGCACATCAATACAGGCCTTTTGCAGATCCACACCGGTCAGGTTGATGGGCGCAAAGGTGCGCGCCACGGTTTTGACATCGCGGTGCATCTTGGGCGGCTTGCCCAGCAGCACATTCATGGGCATGTTGACTGGTGCCCCCACGCTTGTCACTTCGTGTACTGCGCTGCCCCCCGAGGGGGCTGAGCTTGCTTGGGGCGGCCCTGCGCGGCGCTCCGGCGACTCGACGTCATGAACTAGCAGTTGGCGTTCTTCGGTGGCCACGCCGACCACGGCAAACGGGCAGCGCTCGCGTTCGCACAGCGCGGTGAACAAGTCCAGCGACTCGGGGGCAATGGCCAGCACGTAACGCTCCTGGCTCTCGTTACACCAGATTTCCTTGGGGGCCATGCCCGACTCTTCGAGCTTGATCGCGCGCAAATCAAAGCGGGCACCGCGCCCGGCGTCGTTCGTCAACTCGGGGAAGGCGTTGCTCAAACCGCCGGCACCCACGTCGTGAATCGCCAAAATGGGGTTGCCGGTGCCGCTGGGGCCACCGCTCTGGCCCAGCATCCAGCATTGGTTGACCACCTCTTGTGCCCGACGCTCGATCTCGGGGTTGCCGCGCTGGACCGAATCAAAGTCCAGCTCGGCCGCGTTGGCGCCCGTGGCCATGGAGCTCGCCGCGCTCCCGCCCATGCCAATGCGCATGCCGGGGCCGCCGAGTTGAATCAGCAAGCTGCCCGCGGGAAACTCGATCTTGTGGGTCTGGGTCGAGTCGATCACACCCAGGCCCCCGGCGATCATGATGGGCTTGTGGTAACCACGCTGTTCTTGCCGGGGTGTGGCGTCGCCAGTGACTTGGTGAACCACAGACTGCTCGTATTCGCGGAAGTAACCCAGCAAATTGGGCCGACCAAACTCGTTGTTGAACGCGGCGCCGCCCAAGGGGCCTTCGATCATGATCTGCAGCGGGCTGGCAATGTGCGCGGGCTTGCCGTAGTCAATGGGGGTCAGATTCGCATTAACTTGATCTTTTGACTGCGATGAATTAATTGGGTTCTGACCCCAATTGATCTTGGACACGGTGAAGCCGGTCAACCCGGCCTTGGGCTTGGAGCCGCGCCCGGTGGCGCCCTCGTCCCGAATCTCGCCGCCTGCGCCCGTGGAGGCCCCAGGAAACGGAGAAATGGCCGTGGGGTGATTGTGGGTTTCCACCTTCATCAGGATATGGTTGGTAGCACTCTCTTTTTCATAGCTACCCGCGATTATTCCTTGCCGGCTAGAGGCAGATTTGGCTGTAAATCGCTCCACAGCTACGCCTTCCATGACCGAGGCGTTGTCAGAGTACGCCACCAGCATGTGCTGAGGGTGGGTCTGGTGCGTGTGTCGAATCATGCCAAACATGCTCTGGTCTTGCGCCACACCGTCAATGGTGAACTGGGCGTTGAAGATTTTGTGGCGGCAGTGCTCGCTGTTGGCCTGCGCGAACATCATCAGCTCCACATCGGTGGGGTTGCGCTGCAACTGCGTAAACGCCTGCACCAGATAGTCAATCTCATCGGCCGCCAGTGCCAGGCCAAACTGGGTGTTGGCCGTCTCCAGCGCCGCTTTGCCTCCACCCAGCACATCCACATGCGCCATGGGCGCGGGCTGCAGTTCGGTGAACAGGCCCAGCGCAGTGGCACGGTCCAGCATCACACTCTCGGTCATGCGGTCGTGCAACAGAGTGCCGATCTGCACCAGTTGGGCCTCGGACAAGGTGGGCTTGCTGAGCAAACCAGCCTTCAAGGTGATGCGGTATTCCACACAACGCTCCACCCGCTTGATGGCCAGGCCGCAGTTGTGGGCAATGTCGGTGGCCTTGGAGGCCCAGGGCGACACCGTGCCAAAACGGGGGGTGACCACGATCAGGGCGCCCTCGGCCGGACCGGTATAGGGCTCGCCATAGGTAAGCAAGGCGGCCAGTTGCTCCTGCAGCACCTGGGGCGGCTCGCGCTCGGAGGTCACCAGGTGAACAAACCGGGCTGCCACGCCATTGATCTTCTCGTGGACCGCTTGCAGGGCGGGCAAGAGTTGCTGGATACGAAAGCTGCTGAGAGCGCTGCCGCCCTCGAATTGGGTAATGTGCAGAGTCACTGTGGGGCCTGAATGGGAGGGGCTGACGGGGTTGAAAACTGACTCACGGCACAAGCGCTGTCTGGGCCCGGCCGCAAACATCAAATTTTACCAGCGCCGCACCCAGCACCCCGGCCCGGTTGAGTGTGCTTAGCCGGCTAGGCTGACAAAGACGTTTTGCACGTCGTCATTGCCATCAATCGCGGCCAAAAAGGCCTCAACCTCTTCGAGGTGCTCGGGGCTCAGGTTCGCGGGGTTCACCGGGTTCTTGGGCTTGTAGCCCAGCTTGGCCGACAGCACGCTGAAACCATGCGCAGGCAAGGCGCGACTGACCAGATCCAGGTCAGCCGGGTCGGTGATGAACATGGTGGTGCCCTCTTCATCGCCAGCCTCAAAGTCCTGCGCGCCCGCCTCAATGGCCGCGAGTTCGGCATCGGCACCGGCCACTTTGGGCTCGGCTTCGATCATGCCCACATGAGAAAAGTCCCAGGACACGGAGCCGGAGGTACCCAGTTGCCCCTTGCGAAACAGCACGCGCATCTCGGGCGCGGTGCGGTTGACGTTGTCGGTCAGGCATTCGACCATCACGGCGACCTGATGCGGGGCAAAGCCCTCGTAGATCACGTGCTCAAAGCTGACCGTCTCGCCGGTCAGGCCCGCGCCTTTTTTGATGGCCCGGTCCAGCGTTTCCTTGGGCATGGACACCTTGCGAGCCTGCTCCACCACCAGGCGCAAGCGCGAGTTGGACGCCGGGTCGGCACCACTGCGCGCCGCAATCATGATGTCTTTGGCCAGGCGACCAAACAATTTGCCCTTGGCATTGGCTGCCAGTTCCTTGCCTTTTGCTTTCCACTGCGCGCCCATATCTGCTGTTCCTTCGGTGTTTGCGCCCTGAAGCGCATAAAAATTGAGAGTGATAGCTTAACCACCCGACCCTGTGCCTGGCCGAGATTTTCGCCCAATGGGATAATTCAGCCATGACTATCACTTACAAAGACGCCGAAGGCATAGAAGGCATGCGCGTGGCCGGCCGCCTGGCCTCTGAACTATTGGACTACCTCACGCCCTTCATCAAACCCGGCCTGACCACCAATGAGTTGGACAAACTGGCCGACGACTACACCAACCAGGTGCAAGGTGCCATATCTGCACCGTTGAACTACGCGCCCTCAGGCCACAACCCCTACCCCAAGTCGATTTGCACGTCCATCAACCACCAGGTGTGCCACGGCATTCCCAACGACAAGCCGCTCAAGAAGGGCGACATCGTGAACGTGGATGTGACCATCATCAAGGACGGATGGCACGGGGATTCGAGCCGCATGTTCATGGTGGGCGAGGTCTCTGTGGCAGCCAAGCGGCTGTGCCTGCTCACTTACCAAGCCATGTGGCATGGCATCGTCAAGGTCAAAGCCGGAGCCTATCTGGGTGACATTGGCCACGCCATTCAGACCTTTGCCGAAGGCCAGGGCCTGAGCGTGGTGCGGGAGTTTTGTGGACACGGCATCGGCCGAAAATTCCATGAAGATCCCCAAATCCTGCATTACGGCAAGCCCGGCACGCTGACCCAGTTGCAAGCCGGCATGACCATCACCATCGAGCCGATGCTGAACCTGGGCCGCAAAGAGATCAAGGAAATGGGCGACGGCTGGACCATCGTCACCAAAGATCGCTCGTTGTCCGCCCAATGGGAACACATGGTGCTGGTCACCGAGACCGGCTACGAGGTACTCACTCTCTCGCAGGGCAGCCCGGCCATCCCTGACTTTGTGCTTGCTGCCAAGGCACCTCAAACGGCCTGAGGCCCCGAAAATCCTGGACCTGCGCCGGGATGTCAGTCATTTACCCAGGCTGAAAAAACCAAGAGACCCCAGTCATGACCGACCTCCCCGCACTGCGCGCCCGCTACCGCGCTGAAAAAACCGCGCTGTTTCAGTCACTCCTAAGCAGTGGCACCTCCACCCGGGGCGTGAGTTCAGCGTTAAAAAAGCTCTCGGCACTGGCCGATGCGACGCTGCAGACATTGTGGGAAAACGCGGGCTTTGCGGCGCCCTTTGCGCTGCTGGCGGTGGGTGGGTTTGGGCGGGGCGAGCTGTTTCCGTATTCCGACGTGGATGTGCTGGTGCTGTTGCCCGACGATCAGTCACCCGACCACGATCCGGCCCTGAAAACGCGTATTGAAGGCTTTATTGGCAGTTGTTGGGACGCCGGGCTGGAAATTGGCTCCAGCGTGCGCTCGGTGTCCGAATGCGTGCAGGAAGCCGCTCAGGATGTGACCATACAAACCTCGCTGCTGGAGGCACGCCGCATTGTGGGGAGTGAATCGCTCTTTAGTGACTTCACAACCCGTTTCTTTGCCGCCCTGGACCCCAAGGCTTTTTTCATTGCCAAAAAGCTGGAACAAAGTCAGCGCCATATCAAATTCGACAACTCGCCCTACTCCCTGGAGCCCAATTGCAAGGAATCTCCTGGCGGCCTGCGCGACCTGCAGGCCATTTTGTGGGCAGCCAAGGCGGCGGGTTATGGCGATAACTGGGATGCATTGGCCAACAACGGATTTGCGACGGACTTCGAAGTCAAACAAATCAAGCGCAATGAGGCGCTGCTGCGTCTGATTCGTGCACGCCTGCACCTGATTGCCCATCGCCGGGAAGACCGGCTGGTGTTTGACCTGCAGACCGCTGTAGCCCAGTCTTTCGGGTTTGAGCCGCCTCTGCCCAGCACCGACAACCGGGCCTTTGTGCGCCCCAGCGAGACCCTGATGCGCCGCTACTACTGGGCGGCCAAGGCAGTGACCCAACTCAACCAGATTTTGCTGCTTAACATTGAGGAGCGCCTCAATCCATCCACCCATGAGCCACGCCCGATCAACGAACGGTTCATGGAGAAAGCCGGCATGGTAGAGGTGGCCAGCGACGACCTGTACCAGCGCCAGCCCCACGCGATTTTGGAAACTTTTTTGGTTTACCAAACCACGATTGGGGTCAAAGGCTTGTCGGCACGCACGCTGCGGGCGCTGTACAACGCGCGCGGTTTGATGGACAGCAAGTTCCGCAACGACCCGGTCAACCGCGCTACCTTCCGCCAGATTTTGATGCAGGGCACCGGGCTCACCCACGCCATGCGGCTGATGAACCAGACCTCGGTGCTGGGCCGGTACCTGTGGGTGTTTCGCAAAATTGTGGGGCAGATGCAGCATGACCTGTTCCACGTGTACACGGTGGACCAGCACATCTTGATGGTGCTGCGCAATGTACGCCGGTTTTTTATTGTGGAGCACGCCCACGAGTACCCGTTTTGCTCGCAGTTGGCCTCGGGCTGGGACAAGCCCTGGATCTTGTACGTGGCGGCGCTGTTCCACGACATTGCCAAAGGTCGCGGCGGCGATCACTCGGAGCTGGGGGGCGTTGAAGTCCGGCGGTTTTGCAAGCAGCACGGCATTGACAAACAAGACAGCGACTTGATTGCGTTCATCGTCAATGAACACCTGACCATGAGTCGCGTGGCGCAAAAGTCGGATCTGAGCGACCCCGATGTGATTGCCGCCTTTGCCAAGCGCATGGGTGACGAGCGCCACCTGACCGCGCTGTACTTGCTGACGGTGGCCGACATCCGTGGCACCAGCCCGAAAGTCTGGAACGCCTGGAAGGGCAAGCTGCTGGAAGACCTGTACCGAGCCACCTTGCGCGCTTTGGGCGGCCATGCCCCCGACCTGCACGCCGAGATCGAGACCCGCAAGCGCGATGCCCTGGTGTTGCTGGCACTCCACGCCGAGCCCCATGAGGCGCACAAAGCACTCTGGGACACGGTCGATGTGGCCTATTTCATGCGCCATGACGCCAATGACATCGCCTGGCACACCCGGCAGATTGCGCGCCACGTCAACTCCGGCAAAACCATCGTTCGGGCGCGCATATCACCTTTGGGCGAGGGGCTGCAAGTGCTGGTTTACACCCCTGACCTGCCTGATTTGTTTGCCCGAATTTGCGGGTTTTTTGACCAGGGCGGCTTCAGCATTCTGGACGCCCGGGTGCACACCGCCTACAACCGCTATGCGCTGGATACCTTTCAGGTGGTGGCCTCAAGTATTCCCGAGCACTACCAGGAGCTCGCCAGCATGGTGGAGAGTGAGCTGAGCCGCGCCTTGGCGGACGACGGGCCGCTGCCTCCGCCCAGCCGGGGCCGGGTGTCGCGCCGCGTCAAGAGTTTTCCGATTGCCCCCCGCATCGCGCTGCGCCCGGATGAAAAAGCCCAACGCTGGTTACTCAACATCTCTGCCAGCGACCGGCTGGGCTTGCTGTACTGCGTGGCTCGCGTGCTGGCGAAACACAACATCAACCTCCAGTTGGCCAAGATCACGACCTTGGGTGAACGCGTGGACGACACCTTCCTGATCCAGGGCGCTGAGTTACAGCACAACCGCACACAAATTGCGATTGAAAAGGAGTTGCTGGAGGCGCTGGCCTGAAACAGGATCGTTGACGCTGCTCAGTCATCCAGCGCCGCATCCAGCCCCGGAAACAGCACTTCGGTGAACCCAAAGCGGTTGAAATCCCGCACCCGCATGGGGTAGAGCGTGCCAATCAAGTGATCACACTCGTGCTGCACCACGCGGGCATGAAAGCCCTCCACCGTGCGGTCGATAGGATCGCCGTACTGATCAAAACCGGTGTAGCGAATGCGCGAGTAGCGCGGCACCACGGCCCGCAGTCCGGGCACGGACAGGCAGCCTTCCCAGTCTTCGATCTCTGACAAGCTGGCGTCCCCGTCCATGGCCGCCAGCGGGGTGATGATCGGGTTCAGCAACACGGTTTTGGGCACCGGGGGTGCGTCGGGGTAACGGGGGTTGCGCGCATCGGTACCAAAGATCACCAGTTGCAAATCCACCCCGATTTGCGGCGCCGCCAGTCCGGCGCCGTTGGCGGCGAGCATGGTGTCCAGCATGTCGGTGATGAGCAGGTGCAACTCGTCGGTATCAAATTCAGTCACGGGGGGTGCAATGCGCAGCAGGCGTGTGTCGCCCATTTTCAAAATTTCACGAATGGTCATGGCGGTAATTTTGATTTGAGTTCACGAAGATTGGCGAGTAATAGTGGGATGTCGGATTGCACGATCGATTCCGCAGAGCTGTCGGCTCAGACATTCACCGCATCCCGTTCAACAAAGGGACGCAGCTCGGGACGCAATGCTTTGTCAGTCACGAGGTCAACCGGGAGGCCCAATAAGTCTTCAAGATAAAACTGAACCCCGAAATAACGCGCCGAGGTGGCGGGTCCGTCAAACGCCACCAACACATCGATGTCACTCGCTGCCGAGGCGCTGTCCCGAACTGTTGATCCGAATAAAGCCAGCTTGGTCACGCCAAACTGGCTGACCAGAAAAGGCTTGTGCTCAGTCAACAATTTCAGTGCGGTTTGACGATCCATAGCAACAGTTTACTGGCTGGGAAATTCCCCATCCTCAGCATGACCCGCCAGTAACTCCTGTAGATTAGCCTCATCCAGCACTGCCACACCCAGCTCCAGAGCCTTGGTCAGCTTGCTGCCGGCCTCGGTGCCGGCCACGACAAAGGTGGTTTTCTTGCTGACCGAACCCGCCACCTTGCCACCTGCTGCCTCAATCAGGGCTTTGGCCTCGTCCCGGCTTAGGGTGGGCAGCGTGCCGGTAATCACAAATGTTTTGCCGCTCAGCGGTTGGGGCGCCACAGGGGCCGGCGGGCCCTCGGGCCAGGTCACGCCACAGGCGCGCAGTTGCTCCACCACCTCGCGGTTGTGGGGTTGGTCAAAGAACAGACGCAGGCTTTTGGCGACGATGGGGCCGACATCATTGACTTGCAAGAGCTGCTCTTCGGTGGCCTCCATGATGGCGTCGAGGTTGCCAAAGTGCCGTGCCAATTCTTTGGCTGTGGCCTCGCCCACGTGGCGAATGCCCAGCCCAAACAAAAACCGCGGCAAGGTGGTGTGCTTGGATTTCTCCAGCGCCTCCACGATGTTTTGCGCTGATTTGTCGGCCATGCGGTCCAGCGCTGCCAGGGCGCTCAGGCCCAGCCGGTACAAATCGGGCAAGGTGCGGATGACGCTGGCATCCACCAACTGATCCACCAGTTTCTCGCCCAAGCCCTCGACCTCCACCGCGCGGCGCTGCGCAAAATGAAGAATCGCCTGCTTGCGCTGGGCGCTGCAAAACAGCCCCCCGGTGCAGCGGTAATCGGCCTCGCCCTCCTCCCGCACCGCCGCGCTGCCGCACACCGGGCACACGCGCGGCATGGTGAACGCCTCACCACGCTGAGCCAAAGCGGCCTCGATGGTGGGCAGCACCACCCCCACCACTTCCGGGATGACATCCCCCGCGCGGCGCACGATCACGGTATCGCCCACCCGCACGTCCTTGCGCCGGGCCTCGTCTTCGTTGTGCAGCGTGGCGTTGGTGACGGTCACACCGCCCACAAACACGGGAGCCAGCTTGGCCACGGGCGTGAGTTTGCCAGTGCGCCCGACCTGCACATCAATGCCCAGAACGACCGTGAGTTGCTCTTGCGCGGGAAACTTGTGCGCTACCGCCCAGCGCGGCTCCCGGGTCACAAAACCCATGCGGCGCTGCAAGGCA
>JBIIVW010000382.1:0-2649 GCA_044339205.1 Rhodoferax sp.
CCGTCAATGGTGTTGACGATGGCCGGTGCCGCAAAGTGGGCGCTGGCCACCAGCTGATCCACCAGCACATGGGGCTCGCCCTCGGCACATTTGACGTTCAACTCGGGCGTGGAGAAACTGCTGGGCAAAGCATTGAGCACGGCGCTGGCGTCCACCGAGCGGCTCAGGATCTCCAGCAGTCGGCAACCCGCATAGGTGCCGTCGTCAAAGCCAAACCAGCGTTCCTTGAAGAAAATATGGCCGCTCATCTCGCCGCCCAGCGGCGAGTTGACCTCCTTCATCTTGGCCTTGATCAGGGAGTGCCCGGTCTTGAACATCAGCGCCACGCCGCCTGCGGCCTCAATGGCCGGGGCCAGGCGCTGGGTGCATTTCACGTCAAACAAAATAGTGCCGCCCGGCACGCGCGAGAGCACGTCTTGCGCAAACAGCATCATCTGGCGGTCAGGGTAAATGTTGTTGCCTTCGCGGGTGATGATGCCCAGGCGGTCGCCATCGCCATCAAACGCCAAGCCCAAATCGGCCTCACCCGTCTTGAGCGCAGCGATGAGGTCGCGCAGGTTCTCGGGTTTGCTGGGGTCCGGGTGGTGGTTGGGGAAGTTACCGTCCACCTCGCTGAACAGCTCGGTCACCTCGCAGCCAATGGCCCGCAAAATGGCCGGTGCCGACGCGCCCGCCACGCCGTTGCCGGAGTCCACCACGATTTTGAGGGGCCGCGCCAACTTGATGTCACCCACGATGCGCGCGGTGTAGTCCGCCAGCACATCGACCTGGCGCAAGCTGCCACCGGGAAGCAGCGACCAGGTCTCGGTCTGCATCATGCGCTGCAGGGCCTGAATGTCTTCGCCGTAAATGGCGCGCCCGGCCATCACCATCTTGAAGCCGTTGTAGTCACGCGGGTTGTGGCTGCCGGTCACCTGGATGCCGCTGGTGCACAGGGTGTTGGCCGCAAAGTAGAGCATGGGCGTGGTGACCATGCCCACATCAATCACCTCCACGCCGGCCGCCACCAGCCCGCGCATGAGCGCTGCGCTCAAGGTGGGTCCACTCAGGCGGCCATCGCGCCCGACAGCCACTGTGCGTTCACCCTCTTTGAGCGCCACGGTGCCAAAAGCACGCCCCAGCGCCTCGGCCATGGCCTCGTCAATGGTGGCGGGCACGATGCCCCGGATGTCATAGGCTTTGAAAATGGACGCGGACAGCTGCATGGGAATAACTCCTTGGTTAAATTTGGATTTTTTCGACAACCCTAGGGGCTTGTCCCCTGATTTTGACAAGGTCTTGATCGATAGACGCTGCTGGGAAGGTTAACCCAGAAAGCCCCTTATTCGCCCCCACCCGGCGCGTGTAGGGCCAAGGGCACGCCTATTGCAAAATCGAAAAGATACTGCTGTAGTCGTCTTTCCAGGGCTCAAAGCCGAGGTATGGCTCCAGTGCCGTGGCGCCACTCAGGCGGGTGTCCCTGAAAAAAGCCTTATCGCTGCTGAGCAGCGCCCAGCGGGAGCGCAGCACCAGTTTGTCGGGGTCGCCATCGGCGTCCACCAGCCGGACATCTTTGCCAAAGTGGGTGGCTGCCGTCTTGATGACCGGCCTCAAGTCCAGAAAACGGTTGGTGATGTGCACGGCCAGCACGCCATCGGGCTTGAGGTGCCTGACGTACTGGGCAAAGGCTTCGCGGGTCAGCAAGTGGATCGGCACCGAATCGCCCGAGAACGCATCGAGCACGAGCACATCGAACTTTTGATCCGGCTCCGCTTCGAGCTGCAAGCGGGCATCCCCCAGAACAATCTCGGTGGTGGCCGCCGTGCGGGAGAGGTAGCTGAAGTGTTTTTTGGCGATGTCAATGACCAGCGGATCAATCTCGTACAGGCGGAAGTAATCCCCCGTGCGGCCGTAAGTCACCAGCGTCCCAACGCCCAGACCAATCACACCCACCCGCAAGGGACCTTGCCCGGCCTTGACCAGCAGGGCCTTGCCGGCACCGCCCTCCGGGCTGTAGTAGGTGGTGGGCAGATCGAGTTTGTCAGGCGCGGTGTACTGGCGGCCATGGGTGATTTGCCCATGAAACATGGCGCGGTAACCATCCTCCAGGTCATTGAACACCTGCAAGGTGCCGTAAAAGTTGCGTTGAGTGACCTCGGAGCCACGGGTCTCGGCGACATGGTCATCCACGCGAATCCACGACAGGGCCAGCAAGCAGACCACCGTGAACGCCACGCTGGCCTGGCGCCGTGCACGCGTTGAGAACCGGGTGCCCGGGATGATGGCAATGGCTGCCACCAGGCCGGTAAGCAAAATGCCGATGGACAACTCGTAATTGCTGTTGAAGCAATACGGCGCCACCACCCCCACAAAAAAGCCCCCCGCCACCCCGCCCACCGCGAGCATCAGGTAGTACCCCGTCAAGTGGGTGGGATGGGGCTGCAAGCGCGCCAACTCACCATGGCACACCATACAGGCCGCAAAAAAGGCAGTCAGGTTGATGCCCATGGACAGGGCCAGCGGCAGGTCGTTGATGCCCATCGTGGGCAAGTAAGCCAGCGCGCCCAGGCCCAGCACCAGCAGGGGCAGGAACACCTTGCGCTGGTACCAGCCCCGGCGCTCGTAGCTCAAGATGAACGACAGCAGGTACAGCGCCAACGGGGCCACCCA
>JBIIVW010000383.1:0-2646 GCA_044339205.1 Rhodoferax sp.
CGAATGGCGCAAGTCACGCGGTGACAAAACCGCTGGTGCCGCCTTTGGCACTTTAAAATCGAACGATGAACTCTGACGCGAACGCACCAACACCCCGCAGCCCGGACGGGGACGCGCCTGTGGTGGAAGCGAGCCCTTTGACAGTGGCGCCGGTGTCGCCGAACTTGGCAAGTCCGGTAGCCCTGCCCCGTGCCGTCATTCTCGGTTTGGCCGCCGTGGCGCTGGCAGCTTTGCTGGTGAGTAGCCTCTTGTGGCAAAAACTCTCCACCGTCCAGGAGCAGTTGGCTCGCCAAAGCGCTGACACAGCGGCCCAGTCGCTGGAGGCTCGCACGCTGGCCCGCCAGGCCAACGAGTTGTCTCAAGAAGCCTCCGCCCGATCGGCCCTGTTTGAAGCCCGACTCAGCGAGGTGGCCTTGCAGCGCAGCCAGCTGGAGGACTTGATTCAAAGCCTTTCGCGCTCGCGCGACGAAAATCTGGTGGTCGATATCGAGTCCTCGATTCGGCTGGCACAGCAGCAGGCGCAACTCACCGGCAGTGTCGAGCCTTTGCTGGCGGCACTCAAAAGCGCCGAACAACGTGTCGTGCGGGCGTCGCAGCCCCGGCTCTCACCGCTTCAGCGGGCTTTGGTCCGGGACATTGAGCGCATCA
This sequence comes from Rhodoferax sp., assembly GCA_044339205.1. Lineage (GTDB taxonomy): Bacteria > Pseudomonadota > Gammaproteobacteria > Burkholderiales > Burkholderiaceae_C > Rhodoferax. The sequence goes on from JBIIVW010000383.1 coordinate 649, forward strand.
AATCCTCTACGGTGGCCGATACGCCGGGTCTCTTGATCAAACTCGACGAGTTGGTGCGGCTGGCTGACGAGTTGGTGCTGGCCAACGCGGTTGCGCCAGTGGCGGCCACGGTCTCGCCCAAGCGTTTGCCAACCGAGACTCCCCCAACGTGGTGGCTGCAAGGTCTGCAAGTGGTGCGCGACGAGGCCAAAAGCCTGCTGCGTGTCAGCCGTATTGAGCAACCCGAGGCCGCTCTGTTGTCACCAGAGCAGTCGTTTTTTCTGCGTGAGAATCTCAAGCTCAAGCTGCTCAACGCGCGCCTGGGTTTGTTGGCGCGCCAAATTGACTCGTCGCGCGCTGATCTGGTCGCCGCGACCCTCGCGCTCAACAAGTATTTCGACATGAACTCGCGCAAGACACAAACCGCAGCCACTTTGTTGCAGCAGGTACAGAGTCAGATGAAGACGTTGCAGCTGCCCCGTGTGGATGAAACTCTGGCCGCGCTCACTACCGCGGCAGCCGGGAGATAGCCATGCGGGTTGCTCTGTGGTTCCTGGCGTTATTCAGCATGGCCGTTGCGGCTGCGCTTTTTGCAGGCAATAACCAGGGGACGATCACTGTTTTTTGGCCGCCATACCGGGTTGATTTGTCATTCAATCTGGTGGTGCTGCTATTGGCTGTGCTGTTTTTCACGATGCATGTCGCCTTGCGTGCGCTGGCGGCCCTGTTCGCCATGCCCGGCCATGCACGCTCCTGGCGTTTGCAGCACCAGGAGCGTGGCATGCACGTGGCTTTGCTGGATGCGATGGCGCACTTGGTGGCGGGGCGCTTTATCAGGGCCAGAAAGGCAGCTGAATTGGTGCTGGCGCGTGAGGCCGCCATGGGCCGCAGTGGTGAAACCTTGGCCTATTCGGCTCGCCTGCGTGCGCTGGCTCATTTGTTGGCCGCTGAAAGCGCCCAGGCGCTCCAAGACAAGTCCGCTCGCTCGGCACATTTTGATCAGGCACTTGAGCAGGCGTCCCGTCAGGAGGCGCTGGGCATCCGTGAAGGTGTGCAATTGCGGGCGGCACGCTGGTCATTGGAAGACCGCGATGCGTCAGCCGCACTCCAGTGGCTGGATGAGCTTCCCCAAGGCGCATCCAGGCGGACCATTGCCATGCGTTTGAGGCTCAAGGCCTCCCGCATGTCGCGCCAAATCCGTCCCGCCCTGGAAGCTGCCCGGCTTCTGGCCAAGCACCGGGCGTTTTCCGAAGTGGCAGCTGCTGGTTTGTTGCGGGGCCTCGCGCTGGAGTTGATCTCGGGCGCCCACGATCCAGACCAGATGAACGGCGTGTGGGGCCAACTTGATCCTGCAGAAAGGCAGATGCCGGAGGTTGCAATTGCAGCGACCCGGAGAATGCTGAAGCTTGGTGGCGATGTGGCTGCCACGCGTGACTGGCTGTTGCCGTTATGGGACCGAATGGTGGCCCAGCCCGCGACCTTGTCTGAGACGCAACGTGTGCAGTTGATCCAGGTGTTGGAAAGCGGTTTTGCGATGGCATCCGGTGCTCCCGAGAGCGCTTGGCTGACCCGGATCGAAAAGGCACAAATGGCCAACCCAGGCGATGCAGCCCTCCAATACCTGGCCGGCATTGCCTGCAAGCATCTTCAGTTATGGGGCAAGGCGCAGCAGCTGCTCAAGCAATCGTTGCCGAGGCTGCAAGATCCGGGGTTGGAGCGGAGCGCTCATGTTGCCTTGGCCGAATTGGCTGAGCAGCGCGGTGACGTGGGGGCAGCAACACAGGCCTGGAGAAACGCGGCAATGGCTTTTAAGGCGTGACGATTTGAACAATCAAGGCTATTATTAATTCCATATGAGCACATTGATTGAACACATTGTCAAGCTGACCGATCACCGTGATCGGGATTTGCTGGAACTCACCCTGTCCAAGGCCTTGCTTGATTTGCTGCCGATACAACGCATCGTGATTGCGCGTGTGGTGGCCGAAGAGGGCGAAAAACGCTGGCTTGACGTCGCGC
>JBIIVW010000131.1:0-9403 GCA_044339205.1 Rhodoferax sp.
GTCATGAGCAGCATCAGCACATCCGAGGCAAAGTCAAGCAAGTGCAGAGATAAAAACACGCAAATGCGGTCGCTCTCGCTGCCAATGCGCGACATCAGGTCGCCCGTGCGCTTGCCACCGAAATACTCCAGCGACATGCGCAGCAAGTGCTCATAAGTGGTGGTTCGCAGGTCGGCCCCGATACGCTCTGACACCAGCGCCAGCAGGTAGGTTTTGGCCCACGACAAACCCCAGGCCAGTAGCGCCGAGCCAAAGAGCCCCGACAGGTAAAACGCCACCAACCCGGGCTCGATGTGCTGACCGTTTTGAAACGGGATCAACACCTCGTCCATCAGGGGCATGGCCAGGTAGGGCGGCACCAGACTGGCCGCTGTACCCAGCAACGTCAGAATGAAACCCGCCAACAACTGTCCCCGGTAGGGCTTGGCAAAACGCCATAGCCGAAACAGCGTCCAAGTGGAGGGCGGTGTGTGGATGACTTTGGTGCAGATCGGGCAGTCTTCCTGGTCGGCTGCCAGGGGCGCCTTGCACGTCGGGCAATGGCGCCCCTCCAGCAAGGCTGGTGGACGGCCGGTGACATGGCTGGCCTGGTAAATCTGAAATTGATCCAGCAAGCGGATCGCCTGCAAGTTGCGCCCCAGAGTGAACCGCCAACTCGCCAGGCGCCCGGTGCTGCACTGGAGCTCAAGATGACCTACCCCGGCGTGGTCATGGTGACGCAAAATCAAACCCGGCTGGTACGCCCAGGCTTGCCAAACCGCATTTTCTCCACAACTCAGCAGTCGTCGGTCGGTGACCAACACCAGGCCTTGAACAAAAAAAAGTTTTTGATTGAGGTCAACCTCCAGCACGGCCAGTACGTTCTCACCGGTTTGGAGTTGCGCAAGCGCGTTCAGGCGCAAACCCGCAGGGATGTCGCTCACCAAGGTTTCGTTTGCTCGAATTTCGTTTGTCATTGAGGCCAGGGGGTTCTTCGATAGCGATGCGGAGCGGTCTTATCTGCCAGCCCGCAAGGATTTTCAGCCAAGCGGGAGAGGGAACAGACTGGAAAGATTTATCAACCGGACACCTTAACGCCTCATATCAGGTTTGGATGACAATTATCATGTGCCCTTTGTGCCCAGAAGCGGCGCCTCTCAAATTATCCGGGATCACGCCCGCAGTGCCTGACTGCCAAAACTGTTGATATTCATGACAAAGAAGAACATTGAATTGCTGCGAGTCACCTACCTGCGTGGCCCCAATATCTGGACCTACCGCCCCGTTATTGAGGCCTGGGTCGACATTGGCGAGCTGGAAGACCATCCGTCCAACACCCTGCCGGGTTTCTATGAGCGGCTGTCGGCCTGGTTGCCCGGGCTCATTGAGCACCATTGCAGCCCCGGTGTGCGCGGCGGATTTCTGCAACGGGTTCGCGAAGGCACTTGGCCAGCGCACATTTTGGAGCACACCGCGCTGGAGTTGCAAAACCTGGCAGGCATGCGCACCGGATTTGGCAAAGCACGACAAACCCCGGTACGGGGCATCTACAAGGTAGCTTTTCGCACACGCCAGGAGCAAGTGGGCCGTGCCGCACTGGCAGCTGCCCGCGATCTGGTGATGGCAGCCATTGAAGACCAACCTTTTGAGCTGGAAGCCACCCTGACCCACCTGCGCGAGCTGGTGGACGTCAAATGCCTGGGCCCCAGCACCGCCCACATTGTGGAGGCAGCCACCGATCGTGGCATTCCGCACATCCGGTTGACTGAGGGCAACTTTGTTCAACTGGGTTTTGGCGCAAGCCAGCGCCGCATCTGGACTGCCGAGACCGACCAGACCAGCGCCATTGCCGAGGAAATTGCCAGTGACAAAGACCTGACCAAATCCCTTCTGCAGTCGTGTGGCGTGCCGGTGCCGCAAGGGCAATTGGTCAAGACCGCCGAAGACGCGTGGCAAGCCGCGCAGGACATTGGCCTGCCGGTGGCCGTCAAACCCTATGACGGCAACCACGGGCGCGGCGTGTCACTGGACTTGCGCGATCGCCGCGATATTGAAGCCGCGTTTGAGCTGGCCCGGCAAGAAGGCCGAGGCGGCGGCAGTGTCATCGTGGAGCAGTACATCAACGGCAACGAACACCGCTTGCTGGTAGTGGGTAACCGCGTGGTGGCTGCGGCTCGCGGTGAAGCGGCCTGGGTCACGGGAGATGGACAGTCCAGCATCATTGAACTGGTAAACACCCAAATCAATACCGACCCCCGGCGCGGCAAGGGGGAGGACGCACCTCTGAATACGGTGGAGCCAGACCATTCTGCCGAGATCATTCTTGAGCTTGAGCGCCAAGGCTTCACCGCCTGCTCGGTGCCCTTTGCGGGCGTTGCAGTGCTGATCCAGCGCAATGGCAACGTGGCCATGGACGTGACAGACCTCATTCACCCCAGCGTGGCAGCCGCAGCCACACTGGCCGCGCGCGTGGTCGGGCTGGACATTGCGGGCGTCGACATGGTGCTGCAAGACATTGCCCTCCCCTTGATGGAGCAGCGCGGCGCTGTCATTGAGGTCAACGCCAGCCCCGGCCTGCTGGCCCATTTGAAGCCCGCAGGCGGTCAGGCGCGACCCGTTGGCAAAGCCGTCATCGAGCATCTGTTTGAAACCCACCAAACCGGTCGCATTCCTGTAGTGGGCATCACCGGCACCCAAAACACTGCCCGCATATCCCGGCTGATCGCGTGGTTGGTCCACATCAGCGGCAAACAGGTGGGCCTGGCCTGCGAAGACGGTTTCTTTCTCAAAGCCCGGCAAGTGCAGGCCCGTGACTGCCGGCCTTGGGACGCGGCGCAACGCCTGCTCGTCAACCCGTCGGTCGAAGTAGCGGTGTTCGAGCACAGCAGCCGGGGCATCTTGAGTGAGGGCTTGCCCTATGACAAATGCCTGGTCGGTGTGGTGACTGATGTCAGCGGATTTGAGTCGCTTGAAGAATTTTTCATCAACGACCTGGACAAACTCTACAACGTGGTGCGCACGCAGGTAGACGTGATCTTGCCGCACGGCACGGCGGTCTTGAACGCGGCCGACCCCCAGGTTGTGGAAATGGCGGCCCTGTGCGACGGTCAGGTTATCTTTTACGGTCTGGACCCCGAAAACGGGGTCATCTCCAACCACCGCAGCCGCGGTGAGCGAGCCGTATTTGTGCAAAACGACCATATTGTGCTGACCCAGGGGCAAGACAGAGTGGCCCAGATCGCATTGAAATCACTGCCCCCCAGCAAAGCCAACAAACCCGAGATGGTCATGGCTGCCGTGGCTGCCGCCTGGGCCCTGGACATCGCCCCCGAACTGATTGGCGCGGGACTGCGCACGTTTGAATCCGCATCACCCTTGAAGAACTGAGTTTATGGAACTGTCACGTATCCGGGCGCTTCGCGGCCCGAACCTCTGGACCCAACACACGGCCATTGAAGTGGTGGTGCGATGCACCCCGCTTGAATGTTCCATCACCGACCAGGAAGGCTTTGAGGCGCGGCTTCGCTCCCGCTTTCCGGGCATCAGCAGCCTCCAGCCGATTGGCCACGAAGCTAGCGTGACTCTGGCGCATGTGCTCGGCCTGGCCGCGATCGACCTGCAAGCGCAGGCGGGCTGCCCGGTGACCTTCAGACGCACGGCACCCACGGTGGAGGCCGGCGTCTTCCAGGTCATTGTTGAATACTCCGAGGAGGCGGTTGGCCGCCTGGCGCTTGAATTGGCCCATGCCTTGTGCGTGGCTGCTCAGGACGACACCCCATTTAACATTCAGCAGGCGCTGGAGCAGATCAGGGAACTGGACGAAGACGTGCGTCTCGGGCCCAGCACCGGGGCCATCGTGGACGCGGCGGTCGCGCGCGGCATTCCCTACAAGCGCATGACCGAAGGCAGCATGGTGATGCTGGGCTGGGGCAGCCAGCAGCGCCGGATTCAAGCCGCAGAAATGGATGTCACCGGCGCTATTGCCGAGGCCGTGGCCCAGGACAAGCAGCTCACCAAGCGGCTGCTTGACGCGGCAGGCGTTCCGGTCCCGCTGGGTCGGGCCGTCGTGAATGCTGAAGACGCGTGGGCTGCCGCCCTGGACATTGGCCTGCCGGTCGTCATGAAACCCAAGGACGGTAACCAGGGCAAAGGCGTGACCGTCAACATCACGTCACGCGATCAACTGCTGAAGGCCTACAAAATCGCCAAAGAATTTGGCAGTGAAATTCTTGTGGAGCGCTTTCTGCCGGGTCATGACTTCCGGCTGCTGATCGTCGGAGACAAACTGGTAGCTGCCGCCCGCCGTGACCCGCCCCATGTGGTCGGCGACGGCACCCACAACATTCGTGAATTGGTGGAGCAAGTCAACAGCGACCCGCGCCGCGGGTCAGGCCACGCCACGTCCCTGACGAAAATCCGGTTTGACGATATCGCCCTGGCGTGCCTGGCCAACAAGGGGCTGCATGCTGAATCGGTGCCGGATCAAGGCCAGCGCGTGAGCCTGCGCCACAACGCCAACCTGTCCACCGGGGGCACCGCCACCGATGTGACCGATGACGTTCACCCCGCCGTCGCCGAGCGCGCCGTCGCCGCGGCGCAAATGGTCGGCCTCGACATTTGTGGTGTGGACATGGTGTGCAGCAGCATTCACCACCCGCTGGAGGAAAGTGGCGGCGGCGTGGTGGAAGTCAACGCGGCACCGGGCCTGCGCATGCACATCTCTCCGTCTTTTGGCAAGGGGCGCGCTGTGGGCGAGGCGATCATTTCCAACATGTTTGGTGCCCATGGCAATGGCCGCATTCCATTGGTCGCGGTGACCGGAACCAACGGCAAGACCACCACGGTGCGCGTGATCTCGCACCTGCTGACCCACAGCGGCTTGCGTGTGGGCATGACCAGTACCGATGGCGTTCACGTGGCCGGACAGCGCATTGACACGGGTGATTGCAGTGGCCCCAAGAGTGCGCGCAATGTGCTGCAGCACCCCGATGTGGACGCCGCCGTGCTGGAAACCGCGCGCGGTGGCATGTTGCGCGAAGGTTTGGCCTTTGACCGCTGCGATGTCGCGGTGGTGACCAACGTGGGCAGCGGGGATCACCTGGGACTCAACTACATCACCACCGTGGAAGACCTGGCGGTCTTGAAGCGCGTGATCGTGCAAAACATCACCAACAAAGGCATGGCGGTGCTCAATGCAGCCGACTCGATCGTGGCAGCAATGGCCCGGTACTGCCCAGGCTCGGTCACTTTTTTTGCCGCAGACCGTCACCATCCGGTCATGGCCACTCATCTGGCACAAGGCAACCGCGCAGTTTTTGTGGCTGACGGCTGCCTGGTTGCAGCCCAAGGTGCCGAACAACACAAGCTCCCCTTGTCTGGCGTGCCTGTCACCCACCAGGGCAGTATTGGATTTCAGGTTGAAAACGTCATGGCCGCCGTCGGTGCGGCCTGGGCGCTGGGGCTGGACTGGAACACGATCGCACAAGGCCTGGCCACGTTTGCCAATGACACCGACAACGCGTTGGGCCGGTTCAACCTCTTCAGCTACCGGGGCGCCACTGTCATCGCTGACTACGGCCACAACCCCGATGCCATCCTGGCCCTGGTCAAGGCGGTAGAAAACATGCCTGGCAAACGACGCTCCGTCGTCATCAGCGGGGCTGGAGACCGGCGAGACACCGACATCATCGAGCAAACGCAGATACTGGGGGCTGCCTTTGACGAGGTGGTGCTGTACCAGGACCAGTGCCAGCGTGGGCGGGCCGACGGCGAGGTACTGACGCTGCTGCGCACGGGCCTGAAAGACGCCAGCAGAACCCGGGTGATTCATGAAATTCAGGGCGAGTTTCTTGCGATTGACACCGCCATGGACCAGTTGGTCCAGGGTGACCTGTGCCTGATTCTGGTAGACCAGGTGGATGAGGCTCTTGCCTACATCAGCGCCCGGGTTCAGAAAGCTTGAGCCCGGTCTGAGTCGGAAACAGGCTTTCCAGCAAGCTGCTGGTCTGACCTGCACAAGGCTCAGGCCCCCGGCGGTAACTCGTTTCCAGGGTCGCGCCCCATGAGCGCGGCCACGGCTTGCTCGGGCCTGATGCGTCCGTCCAGCAAAGCCACGACACTTTGGGCAATGGGCATGTCCACGCCCAGAAGTGCGGCCCGTTGCACCACGGTGCGGGCGCAATAGACGCCCTCCGCTACATGACCCAAGGCGTCCACGGCCTGCTGCAACGTCTGGCCCTGCGCCAGCGCCAAACCCACGCGCCGGTTGCGCGACAAATCGCCTGTGGCCGTGAGCACCAGATCACCCAGACCGCTCAAGCCCATGAAAGTCTCGGCTCGCGCCCCCAAAGCCAGGCCCAAACGGGTCATCTCGGCCAAGCCCCGGGTGATCAGGGCCGCGCGGGCATTGAGCCCCAGGTCAAGACCGTCACACAAGCCAGTAGCAATGGCCAGCACGTTTTTGACTGCGCCACCCACCTCCACCCCCACCAGATCGTCGTTGGCATACACCCGCAGCGTGGGGCTGTGAAAACCGGCCACCAGCGCGTCACGCACCGGCTCGTGAAGGCTGGCCGCCACCAAGGCCGTGGGTTGCCCACGCCCAACCTCCAGCGCAAAACTGGGCCCGCTTAAAGCGCCTGCGGCCAAGCCCGGGGCGACCTGCTCCTGCACCTCATGCGGCAGTAGCCCATACGGGCCTGCCGTCACCGTCTCAAAACCTTTGCACAACCAGGCCACCGGTACACGGCAGCGGGAGAGCTGACCCAACATGGTGCGCAGGCCCGACATGGGCGTGGCAACAATGACCAAGTCGGCTTTCTTTGCCAAATCGGCCACTAGATCCATCGGGTTTGAACACACCGTCAGGCTTGGAGGAAGCCTGACACTGGGCAGATAGCGCTTGTTCTCGCGCTGTGCCTGCATGGCCGCTGCCTGGCCAGCATCACGGGCCCATAACCGCACCTCATGGCGCGCCTGGGCGTGGCTGGCCGCGCTGACTGCCAGTGCCGTTCCCCAGGCGCCTGCACCCAAAACTATTATATTCATAGCTCTAAAGTCAATGGATACGCCGGCTAGAACCTTAAAAGTCTATAAATTCTTACTGCGTGATGCCGGGCGTTGTGCCTTCGGCAGATTCGACCTGCTGCTGTTGCTGTTGTTGCTCGTACATCGCCTGGAAATTGATTTCAGACAAATGCACTGGCGGGAAACCACCGCGTTGGATCAAATCAGCCACATTGCCGCGCAGGTAAGGGTAGACGATTTGCGGGCAGGCAATACCCATGATCTGGTTCATCTGCTCGGGAGGCAAATTGCGAACTTCGAAAATACCGGCTTGGGTGGCCTCGACCAGAAACACGGTTTTGTCCTTGATCTTGGTCTGCACCGTGGCAGTCACCGAGACTTCATAAATACCGTCTGCCACGGGCGACGCATTGACACCCAACTGGATGTCCACCGTCGGTTGCTCCTGCTCCAGCAGGATGGCAGGTGAATTGGGCTGCTCCAAGGATGCTTCCTTGAGATAAACGCGCTGAATTTGAAAAACGGGATCTTGTTGGTCTGCCATGGTGTTTCCTTGATGGGTTAGGGCCGCGTTCACCCGGCTTCAGCCAGGCTGCATTGCGTCCCTCGGGATTTCAGTTAAAACAAAGCCCGCTCCGGGTGATCCGGGGCGGGCAAACGATCGGAATCGACGACGATTATCTCAGGTGAAAATCAATCGGCAGAAGTCGAGTTGGACATCAAGCCGCATTCAAAAGCGGCATCAACCCGCCCTGACCATCGAGCGCCACCAGATCATCGCAACCGCCCACATGGGTCTGGCCAATAAAAATCTGGGGCACCGTGCGCCGGCCACTGACTTCCATCATCTTGGCGCGCTGGGAAGGGTCCGCATCAATCCGGATTTCTTGCATGTGCTCAACGCCCCGTTCTCTCAGAAGTTGCTTGGCGCGAATGCAGTAGGGGCAGGTGGCGGTGGTGTAAATCTTGACGGCTTGCATGGTCGGTTTTTCTCTTGTTCAGAGGTCATTGGCTTCAGGATTTTTCAACAGGCAGATTCGCCGCTTTCCAGGCGTTCAGGCCACCCGCCATCGATTGAGCTTGTTCATAGCCCAGCTTTTTGGCGATGGCGACTGCGCGGTTTGAACGCGCACCCGACTGGCAAACCAAAATAACAGGCACACCCTTGTTTTTGACCGCCCCAGTCAGCTTTTCTTCCAGTTGATTCAATGGAATATTTTTCGAACCGATCACATGGCCTGAGGCAAATTCGTTTGTTTCACAGACATCAATCACCACGGCTTTTTCGCGGTTGATCAATTGCACTGCGCCAGCAGCGGTCAGGCTGCTGCCACTTGCGCCCTTGATCGCAGGCCACATCAGCATGCCACCCGAAGCCAGTGCGACGGACAAGATCATCCAGTTGTCAAGAATGAATTTCATTTTTTCCTTGTTTAATAAATTGATGGGGCAGCCCATGAATCCTGCACCCTGCCACCCGACCCGGAAGGCGATAAGCCAGCTATTTTAGAATGGCGGGCGAAGCTGCGTATTTCGGCCTGCTTCTTTCCGGCCCGCGCCTGGACACACGCACCTGACCGGCCCTTACCCCAAAAAAATCCATGCATAAACTTGTACTTATCCGCCACGGCGAATCCACCTGGAACCTTGCCAATCGATTCACGGGCTGGACCGACGTTGACTTGACCCCGACTGGCGTTGAGCAAGCCAAAAATGCCGGCCTCCTCCTCAAGGCCGAAGGCTTCGAATTCGACGTGGCTTACACCAGCGTGCTCAAACGCGCCACCCGCACCTTGTGGCATGTTCTGGACGAGATGGACCGCACCTGGCTACCCGTGGTGAACAGCTGGCGCCTGAATGAACGCCATTACGGCGCTCTGCAGGGTCTCAATAAAGCTGAAACCGCCAAACAATACGGTGATGCCCAGGTTTTGGCCTGGCGGCGCAGCTATGACACACCACCCCCCGCGCTGGAGGCAGGCGATCCACGTTGCGAGCGCACCGATATGCGCTATGCCAAGCTCAAGCCAGAACAAATTCCCTTGACCGAGTGCCTCAAGGACACGGTAGAGCGGGTCATGCCGTTCTGGAATGAAGCGCTGGCCCCCGCCTTGAAGGCCGGAAAAAGTATCGTGGTGGCGGCCCACGGCAACTCGATTCGGGCGCTGGTGAAATACCTGGACAAGATTTCTGACGATGAAATCGTGGACCTGAACATTCCCAACGGCATCCCCTTGGTCTACGAACTCGATGATGACCTCCAACCCATCCGCCACTACTACCTCGGCGACCCCGCCGAAGCGGCCAAAGCCGCTGCAGCGGTGGCATCCCAAAGTAAATCTTGAGTAAATAAGGAACCGGCCCTGCCAACAAGACTCCAAAGCGGTATATTGAGAAA
>JBIIVW010000254.1:0-4853 GCA_044339205.1 Rhodoferax sp.
CTTGAATTAGCTTGTATATACAGTATATATAAAATCCAAAAATAGAGGTTATTCACGCAAACACCCCCTGCAAATACCAATCTGCCCCCGCATCCTGCCCGCCCTGTGGCGAGCGCAGCCGCTCACGGTAAATCCACAGCAGAGCCGACTGCGCGCTGCGGGCGACAAAGTAGTCACGCAGGGCAAAGTTCTGGGTTCCCCACCAGCCGGTTTCCATGCGCTGGGGGCCGCTGAGCAGAGTGAGTGGCCCTTGGTAGTGTGGCTGTTTGTGTTGGACAGCCAGCTTGAGCGGGGGCACCAGCAGCCAGGTCGGCCAGAGCGCCTGGCCGGGTGCAAATGCCACGTCGGCCACGGACGGACCCGCTGTGGCATGTTTCGGGTTTTGAAGCGTTTTTAAGCTTTTTAGGCCTCTAGCCGGCGACTTACCTCCTTTGACAGCTATCAATTTTGAATCATTCATGACCGGCAGCCAGGCCTGCATCTGCTCCGGGCGGTGGTCGGCACACGCCTGCCACTGCAGCACCTGATGCGGCCCCAGCCGGGCGCTCAGGCGCTCCAGCAAGTGCACCAGCTTGTCGCCAGGGCGCAGGTCGTCGGGCAGCAAACTGGCGCTGGTGCTCCCCAGTTTTTTGGTTTCCAGGGTGCGCAAATGCAGGTACAAAGCCGGTGCGGACAAGGTGACGCGCGCCAGGTGCTCACTCAACAGACGCTCCAGATGACCCATGTCCAGCATGGGCTCGGCCGTGCGCAGCACCAGCTCGCCCTCAGAAGCGGTGTGGCGTCGGGCATCCAGGGTCCAGCGCAAGCTCAGCGCCAGCACGCCTGACTGGCGCAACTGCAGCCACACCTGCAATTGCTGAAGCAGGCGGCGCGCGCCAAACAGCAGGGCCGGCGCCGTCTCGACCTGGGCGATGAGTTCGAGCTGGGCTTCAAACACCTCGGGCAGCACCAGCCAGGGGTAAACCTCGGGCTGATGCCCGTAGGCCCGGTCCAGCGCCTCCAGCAAGGGTGCGCCCCAGCGGCGTGCCACACCGCCCCGCGGCAGCGCGCGCAACTGGCCCCAGCGGGTACAACCCAGCCGCGCCAGCGTAGCCAGATGGGGAACTGCGGCCGTCAGCGCACTTAAGGGCAGATCATCGGGGGCGGTGTGCGCCAAACCTTTATCCTGCAGCCGCGCAAATGCTATTAAAGATGTAGCACCTTGGGCATGTAAAACGCCGGCTACAGGCTTTTTTTTCTTAAAAATTTGCTCAACTAGGGCTTGGCGCCCGCCCCATAGCCGCTCGCTGGCCGAGACCTCCATCACCAGCGCATGACCCAGTGGTGCCACCTTGGGCGTGAACTGCAAGGCCCACCAGCCCAGGGCGACCTGAGCGTCTGGCAGGCTGAGGTCCCCTGCGTCAGGCGGCGGCTGCAAGGCGATCCAGTGCATCACACGCCTCCTGTGGTTGGGGTGAAAGGGTAGGTGCGGGCACAAGCCAGTCGCTCAAAGCCAGCAGTACACCCAGGCGGGCCTGACGCTCGGGCAGCACCAAGGGCTCGGCCAGCGGCGGGCCACGCCGTTTGAGAATGTGCAGGTGCAAGGCACCTGCCGGCATATCGGCTCCAGGCAGGACCGGGGCCACGAGCAAACGCAGCACGGCAGGAGACGACTCGTTTTGGGCCTGGGCCGGGCGCATCACAAACAAGAGCTTGCGGTGTTGGCTGGCTGCCATGTGCAAGCGCCGCAGCTGCGCGGCCCGCACCTGCGGCAGCCAGGCCAGCACAGCCGCCACGTCGGCGCAGCGCAGCGCCTGCTCGGCGGCCCACAGGCGCTCCAGCGCCACATCGGTGGTGACGCACACCAACCGGCCCACCTCCAGCCCCTGATCGAGCAACCCCGGACCAAACGGCACATGGGGCGCCCCCACCAGCACGGTCACCGGACCCAGCTCAGCACGCACCAGGGCGGGCAAGATCAGCCGCCACTCATGCTGGCCACTGTGCAGTTGCAAAATTTCACACAGCGCCCCCACCGGCCAGCCGCCACCCGGCAACTGGGCATCCAGCACCGCGTGGCCGCTGGCCACGGTGGCGTCACTGGCGCTGCCAAGTTCATTGGCGCGCCAGACGTCCGCACCAAAGTCGTCAACTGAGAGGGGCAAGGCGTTGGGCGTCATGACAAGGCAGGCTGCAATTACTTAAATTACTGTACAAATAAACAGTATAGTGACTTGCCGGGCTGGTGTCTTGTCAATATGGGTGGCAGGCACCTCGGTATCATCCGAACATGCCCCCCACCTCTTCTTTGCATCTTGACACTGGCGCCTGGGGCCGATCCATTCTGCGGGTGGCACGCAGCTGGTGGTTCATGCTGCACTTCGGGGCGGTGGTTTTGGTGATGGCGCTGTCGCCTTCTACCTACAGCAAGGCCCACCGCGCCAACACGGCCCAAACCATTTACACCAGCACCTGGCAGGTATTGCCCTGGTTCACGGCCATGGCGGCGCTGCTGAGCCTGGTGCTGATCCGCGTGGTGGTGGTCACAGCCCTGAGTTACGGGCTGTCGCAATACGCCCTGCAAATGGTGGTGCGCGTGTTGGTGCTGGAGCTGATCCCGTTGTCAGCGGCCATGTTTGTGGCCTTGCGCGCCGGGCTGGCCTTCAACGCCGGCGCCACTGACCTCAAACGGCAGGAGGGCACAGCCCTGCCCCCCTTGAGCCTGCAACGTCTGCGCATTGAACTCGTTCCCCGCGTCTTGGCCACTGCCTTTGCCGTGCTGGCGCTGGCCATGGTCAGCAGCATGATTGCGCTGGTGCTGGCCTACCTCACAGTCTATGGTCTGTCGCCGTGGGGGCTGCCGGGCTATACACGCACGGTGGGCCAGGTGTTTGACCTGGCTGTAACCCTGGGCTTTATCCTCAAAACCGTGTTCTTCAGCCTGGCGGTGGCCATCGTGCCCATGGCCGCCAGCCTGGAGGCGCCGCGCCAGCCAGCAAACCTTGATACGGTGCAGCCCGGCGCGGTACGCCTGTTTTTGGTCCTTTTACTGATTGAGGCCGCCTCCCTGGCCGTCAAATACATCTGATCCCCTACACGCATGGAACCCCAAACTTTGGCACCCACAGACCCCGCCAGCCCCGACGCTCCGCCCCCGATCGCCCAGGTGGAGCGCAAGGCCATTGCGCTGCTGATCCTCATCACGGCGCTGGTCGTGGGCTTCTTGCTGTATGTAATGGTAGCCCGGGGGGTGTTTGAGAGCACGCAGCAGCTGGTGCTGGTGTCCGACGACTCCGAAGGCGTGATTGTGGGCATGGACCTCACTTTCTCGGGTTTTCCCATCGGACGCGTGCGGCGCATCGAGCTGGCCGCTGACGGCAAGGCCCGCATCGTGATCGATGTGCCGCGCAAAGATGCCCGCTGGCTCAAGACATCGAGCATCTTCACCATGGAGCGCGGCATGGTGGGCGAGACCCGGCTGCGGGCCTTCAGCGGCATCCTGACGGACCCGCCACTGCCCGAGAACGCCGAGCGTGGCCTGCTGCGCGGCGACACCAGCGCCGAGATTCCGCGCATTGTGGCCTCGGCCCGCGCCCTGCTGGAAAACCTGGACAACATGACCCGCTCGGACTCCAGCATCAACACCAGCCTGACCCATTTGCAAACTGTGACCGGGCGTCTGAGCGGGCCTTACGGCGTGCTCACCGGCGTGTTGGGCAGTGAAGACAACGCCAAGAAAATCGTCGCCACCCTGGACAACACCAACGCACTATTGCGAAAGGCCGACCAGCGTATTTTTGGCGCCAAAGGCATCATGGACAGCACGCAGGCTACGGTAGACGGCTCCCAGGCCGCCGTGGCCCAACTCACCCAGTTGCTGACCGAGGTGCGCGCCAGCCTGCAAAAGGTAGATGCCGTGCTGGTGGAAGCCCAGGCTGTGGGCGCCAACGCGCGGGTGGCCAGTGCCGACCTGGGCGCCCTGCGCGCCGAGGTAGAAATGAGCCTGCGCAAGGTTAGTCAGTTAGTAGAAGAAGTCAACCGCAAGTGGCCCTTTGCCCGCGACACCGAGATCAAGCTGCCATGATGCCCACGTCAACGCCAACCCCACCCATACCTGCTGGAAAAACGCCTTTCACCCACTTGGCGACGAACCAGACCTTGGCGTCCCCGCGCCGCTGGGGCGCGGCTTGTACGTTGCACCGTTGGGCCGGCGCCTGCACGCTGTGCAGTGCCGCCCTGCTGTTAGTGGCCTGCGCCAACCAGCCCGTACCACCGAGCTGGCAAGCCAATGCGTTTTCTGCCCTCAAGGACTATACGTTGGCCTACCTGAGCGGCAACACCCGCCTGGCCGACTTTGAGTTGGCTCGCGCCAAGACAGAGATTTCAAGCACCGGCCGCGCTGATCTCATGGCGAGAGCCGAGCTGACACGCTGCGCCGTGCGGGTCGCCAGTCTGGAGTTGGACAACTGCGCGGCCTATCAACCGCTGGCACAGGACGCAGGGCCGCAAGAACGGGCGTATGCCGCATTTTTGACTGGCCAGTGGGCAGGGCTGGACGCTGCCCTGCTCCCCGAGCAGCACCGGGCGCTGGTTTTGAAAACTGCGGCCAACCCAGGCGCCGGCGCGAGCAGCCCGGTTGCCGCAACAGGCATGTTGAGTACGGTGCAAGACCCATTGGCACGCCTGGTGGCTGCCGGTGTCTTGCTGCAAAAAAACGCCTTGTCGCCCGCCGACATCGCGCAAGCCACCGAGACCGCGTCCAGCCAGGGCTGGCGCCGCCCTCTGCTGGCCTGGCTCGGGGTCCAACTTAAACGAGCCATCGCGGCCGGTGACCAGGACGCCGCCACGCGACTGCAGCGGCGCATGGATCTGGT
>JBIIVW010000279.1:0-4449 GCA_044339205.1 Rhodoferax sp.
CGCAAGCAGCACAAACCGGGGGTCCCTGCCCAGCTGCCAATAACCCTGCATCAGGTTGCTGACCTTGAGCGGCTGGCGGTGCGACACGTGCAAGGTCTCGGGCAGCAGCTTGAAGTTGGCAAACCACAACGCCACGCCTATGGCAGTCAGAAACCAGAAGATGCTGTGCCAGTCCATGTGTACAAACAGCCAGCCACCAATGATGGGCGCAATCGCCGGCGCTACGCCAAAGTAAATCGTGATCTGGCTCATGACCTTTTGCGCCTCGGCAGGCGGGAACATGTCGCGCACCACGGCACGCGCCACCACAATCCCGGCCCCGGTGCTCAAGCCCTGCATGGCCCGGAAAAAAACCAGCTGACCAATGCTCTGAGAAAGCGCACACCCGGCCGATGCCACGGTAAAAGCAGCCAACCCCCACAACACCACAGGCCGGCGGCCCACGCTGTCAGACAACGCACCGTGAAACAAACTCATGAAGGCAAACCCGAACAGGTAGGCCGACAAGGTCTGCTGCATTTGCACTGGTGTGGCACCGAGTGAGTGGGCAATGCCGGAGAAAGCCGGAAGATAAGTGTCAATCGAAAATGGGCCGAGCATGCCAAGCATGGCCAGCAGCACCGCCAGCGCCCAGCGTGGGGCTTGCCAAATTTGTTTGGCGTCGGGATTCATGGGAAGCGAATCAGCTGGCCAGACCCAACAGCGTGATCACCACAATCGCCACACCAATAACCAGATTCACCGTCACCCACGTGCGAATGCTCTCCAAGGCCGCACCACCTGCCGGCCAAGCCGCTGCCGTGACCGCGCGGGACAGCCGCTTGTACAAGGCGAAGCGAATATGGCCAAAAATTCCAATCATCACAATGCCCAAAGCAGCCATCACCGTCCACTCCAGCGGCATGGCGAAATTCCCGCCTGACTGCACAGCAGCCTTGGCCACGCGCCCGATCATCCACAAGCCGGACGCCAGCGTCAGCCCGGCGGCCCACAGCACGGCATTGAAGAAACGACCCAGCACCTCGTGCATCAAGCGCACCCGCTGCGGCGCCTCCAGGCTGGCTACGGCAGGGCGAAGAAAGTACATGGCAAACACCATGCCCCCGATCCAGACAATGATGGACAAAAGATGGATAGTTTTGAGTGCGGCGTAAATCATGAATGAAAGTTTTATGGAAAAGAATGACCGAGTGTGCCTGATGACACAAGGCCTTGCGCCTTCAAATGGCTGGCTGCAAGGATGAGGCGTTCTTCAAAGCCCAGGCGCGTGACTCACAACGGAGCGCGGGGAAAAACGGAGTCATGCTGTAATACCTGCGAGTTTTAAAAAATACTCCCAAGTTTTTATTTGCTATTCCTCAAGGACAACCCATGAAAATCTCCCTCATCTCAGGCGCTGTTTTACTCGCAATGAGCCTGACAGCACACGCCCAGAGCAGTGGGCTCCCGTTATGGGAGGTGGGCGTTTTTGGCGGCGCAGCCTCCACCCCGGCCTACCCCGGCGCTGACAGCCGGACCGCCCGCGCGCTGGTTCTGCCCTATCTGATCTACCGTGGCGAAGTGTTTCGCTCGGACCGTGGCAGCATTGGCGCGCGCGTCTTTCGCACCACCGACCTGGAGCTGGACATCGGCTTTGCCGGCTCCCTGCCCTCCAACGCCAAAGATACCGATGCGCGCCAGGGCATGACCGATTTGGGCACCCTGATTGAGTTTGGTCCGCGGGTGAAATGGACCCTGGCCCGCCCGGCTCCCGGCACCCAGTTGCGGCTGGAGTTGCCCGTACGTGCCGTGCTGGAATTCAACAGCGGAGTCAATGGCCAGGGTGTGGCGTTCGAGCCCGAGCTGGTTTATGAGATGCGCAATGTCGCCGGCGGCTGGAGCCTGTCGGCCAGCGGCAGCCTGGTGTGGGGCGACCGCAAACTGAACAACTACTTTTATGGCGTGGCGCCGCAGTTCGCCACAACCAGCCGGCCCGCCTTCGAGGCCCAATCGGGTTTGATTGCAAGCCGTGTGGGCCTGAGCACCTCCAAAGAGATCACGCCCGACGTGCGGGTCTTCGGATTCGTACGCTATGAGAGTTACAGCGGTGCCGCCAATCTGGCCAGCCCACTGCACTTGGCGTCCAACGGATCCTCCGTGGGCGTCGGCGTGGCCTGGACCCTGGGCCGATCAGCGCAACGGGCGGCCAACTAGCCCCGAGCCAGGATCAGGAGCGGCATTTTTGCGCGTGCGTTTACTGCTTGTTTAATCCACAAGCCCTTGAAAGTATCTCAAATGCCCTTATCATTAGCACTCATAGGAGTTGAGTGCTAACAAGCGTTTGCTTTTTTGGTGCCACTCCTTAAATTCATTGACCGCCAGCTTGTCCGAGTTGGCGCTCTTGTTTTAAACCTTCATATTTAAACCCATAGGAGTCACCATGAACCTTCGTCCTCTCGCAGATCGCGTCATTGTTAAACGCGTCGAAAACGAAACCAAAACAGCTTCCGGCATCGTGATCCCTGACAGTGCGGCTGAAAAGCCCGATCAAGGTGAAGTCTTGGCTGTGGGCCCAGGCAAGCGCAACGACAAAGGCGAATTGCTCGCCATGAATGTCAAGGTCGGCGACCGCGTGTTGTTCGGCAAGTACAGCGGCCAAACCGTCAAGGTGGCTGGTGACGAATTGCTCGTGATGAAAGAAGACGACCTCTTCGCGGTTGTCGAGAAATAAAGCTACTGCGCGGCCCGTATGCGTCGCTGGGCGGTGCTCGCAATCCTCACGTACAGAAGTACGTTCCGGTTGCTGCGCTCCGTCCGCCTAGCCTACGAACCGCTCGCTACGCTTTCTTCCCCCACAACAAGTTTTGTATTTTTTTGAATTTATTGGAGTCATAACATGGCAGCAAAAGACGTAGTTTTCGGCGGCGAAGCCCGCGCACGCATGGTTGAAGGCGTGAACATTTTGGCCAACGCGGTCAAAGTGACCCTCGGCCCCAAAGGCCGTAACGTGGTTCTGGAGCGCTCGTTCGGCGCCCCTACCGTGACCAAAGACGGCGTGTCCGTCGCTAAAGAAATCGAACTCAAAGACAAACTGCAAAACATGGGTGCGCAGATGGTCAAGGAAGTGGCTTCCAAGACGTCTGACATCGCAGGCGACGGCACCACCACCGCTACCGTGCTGGCTCAAGCCATCGTGCACGAAGGCATGAAGTACGTGGCTGCTGGCATGAACCCCATGGACCTGAAGCGCGGTATCGACAAGGCTGTTTCAGCTCTGGTTGCCGAGTTGAAGAAGGCTTCCAAAGCCACCACCACTTCCAAAGAAATCGCCCAAGTCGGCTCCATTTCTGCCAACTCTGACGAAGCTATCGGCAAGATCATTGCTGACGCGATGGACAAAGTCGGTAAAGAAGGCGTGATCACTGTGGAAGACGGCAAGTCTTTGGACAGCGAACTCGACGTGGTTGAAGGCATGCAGTTTGACCGTGGCTACCTGTCACCCTACTTCATCAACAACCCGGAAAAGCAAGCCGCTCTGTTGGACAATCCTTTCGTGCTCTTGTACGACAAGAAAATCAGCAACATCCGTGACTTGCTGCCCACCCTGGAACAAGTCGCCAAGTCTGGCCGTCCTTTGCTGATCATCTCTGAAGATGTCGAAGGCGAAGCCCTGGCAACTTTGGTGGTCAACACCATCCGTGGCATCCTGAAGGTTGTGGCTGTTAAAGCTCCAGGCTTTGGCGATCGTCGCAAGGCCATGTTGGAAGACATCGCCATCCTGACCGGCGGCAAAGTGATTGCTGAAGAAGTTGGCATGTCGCTGGAAAAAGTGACTTTGGCTGACCTCGGCTCTGCCAAGCGCATCGAAGTGGGCAAAGAAAACACCATCATCATCGACGGTGCTGGCGCTGCTGCTGACATCGAAGCCCGCGTCAAGCAAGTTCGCGTGCAAATCGAAGAAGCCACAAGCGACTACGACCGCGAAAAACTGCAAGAGCGCGTGGCCAAGTTGGCTGGCGGTGTTGCCGTGATCAAGGTTGGCGCTGCCACCGAAGTCGAAATGAAAGAAAAGAAAGCCCGCGTTGAAGACGCCCTGCACGCGACCCGCGCTGCTGTGGAAGAAGGCATCGTGGCTGGCGGCGGCGTTGCATTGCTGCGCGCCAAGCAAATGGCCGGTGAAGTCCATGGCGACAACGCTGACCAACAAGCCGGTATCAAACTGGTGATGAAAGCCATCGAAGCGCCTCTGCGCGAAATCGTGTTCAACGGCGGCGGTGAAGCGTCGGTGGTGGTGGCAGCTGTGTTGGCCGGTACAGGCAACTACGGCTTCAACGCTGCGAATGAGACCTACGGCGACATGATCGAAATGGGTATCCTGGACCCAACCAAAGTGACCCGTACTGCTCTGCAAAACGCAGCGTCTGTGGCTTCGCTGATGTTGACGACCGAGTGCATGGTGGCTGAGGCTCC
>JBIIVW010000132.1:0-9400 GCA_044339205.1 Rhodoferax sp.
TTGACAACAGACTCGCTGGGTTACATCACCACGGTGTTGTCGGGCCGCAGCTTGAACACCAGCTTTCTTGATACCGGCTCCAACGCGCTGTTTTTTGATTCGGGCAGCATTGCACAGTGCGGTGCGCGGGCTTCCGGGTTTTACTGCCCGCCCGAGCCCGAGGCGTTGGTGGCGACTAATGTCGGGATCAATGGAACCCGGGTGCCTGTGACCTTTGCCGTGGACAACGCCTTGAGTTTGTTTGCCAGTTACCCGAATGCGGTGCTGCCGGGCTTGGCCGGCCCCATTGGGGATGCCCGCACGTTTGACTGGGGCTTGCCTTTCTTTTACGGACGCCGGGTGTTTGTGGGCATTCAGGCACAGCCTTCCAGCCTGGGCACAGGGCCGTTTTACGCTTTTTGAGGTGCGGGGTTGTTGGCGGCTTGCAGGCCATTCTTGAAATGCTCCTGCATGCGCTGCACCGCCAGGGCGACGTCGCGTGCGGCAATGGCGTCCATGACGCAGCGGTGCTCTTGCAGGGATTCTTCGATGCGGCCAGATTTCAGCAGGGAGTTGTGCCGGTTGAGTTTCATGACCTTGCGCAGGTCGGCCACCATCTGGTCGCGCCACCGGTTGTTGGCAATGACCAGCAACTGGGTGTGATACTGCTCGTTGATTTCAAAAAACCGGTCGTGCCCGGCCATGCCGGCTTGGGCGGCGGCCTCCAGGTCGTGGTGCAAGGCTTGTAGTTCGGCCACTTGTTCATCTGTGGCCGTGGCGGCCACCACCCCGGCGGCATCAGACTCCAGCAAACCCAGCAGGTGATAGACATCGGTCAGGTCGCGCTCGGACACCTCGGTCACATAGGCGCCACGGCGCACCTTCATGGTGACCAGCCCCTCGGCGGCCAGCACCTTGAGTGCCTCGCGCAAGGGCGTGCGGCTGATCCCATAGGCCTCGGCAATTTTGAGCTCGTCAATCCAGCTGCCGGGCTCCAGGTCGCGACTGAAGATGCGCTGGCGCAGCAGCTCGGCCACATCTTCATAGAGTGCGCGGGGGGAAAGAGATAGTGCTGCCATGGCCGGAATTGTAAGCTTGAAATAATATTCTGAATCAATAATTATAAATAATGTAAACTTCAGGAACGATTTTTACCCCCCTTTCTTCACCGCCAACGGCCGCTGTCATGACCCAACAAAATCCTGAATTCCAGAACGCCAGCCTCGAAGCCTGGGCCAAGGCAGCCGCCAAATCCGCGCCCGGCGGCAACGTGGACGCCCTGAACTGGCACACGCCAGACGGCATCACGGTCAAGCCTCTGTACACGGCGGCCGACACCGCCGACTTGCCCTACGCCAACACGCTGCCCGGCTTTGAGCCCTACCTGCGCGGCCCGCAAGCCACAATGTATGCCGTGCGCCCCTGGACCATTCGCCAGTACGCTGGGTTTTCAACCGCCGAAGAATCCAATGCGTTTTACCGCAAGGCCCTGGCCGCTGGCGGGCAGGGCGTGTCGGTAGCGTTCGACCTGGCCACGCACCGGGGCTATGACTCCGACCACCCGCGTGTGACGGGCGATGTGGGCAAGGCCGGTGTGGCCATTGACTCGGTGGAAGACATGAAGATCTTGTTCGACCAGATTCCGCTGGACAAGGTGAGCGTGTCCATGACCATGAACGGCGCGGTGTTGCCGGTGCTGGCGGGCTACGTGGTGGCCGCCGAAGAGCAGGGCGTCTCACAAGACAAGCTTTCGGGCACGATTCAGAACGATATTCTGAAAGAGTTCATGGTGCGCAACACCTACATTTACCCGCCTGCGCCGAGCATGCGCATCATTGGCGACATCATCGAGTACACGGCCAAGAACATGCCGAAGTTCAACTCGATCTCCATCAGCGGCTACCACATGCAGGAAGCGGGCGCCAACCAGGCGCTGGAGCTGGCCTTCACCCTGGCCGACGGCAAGGAATACGTCAAGACCGCCATTGCCAAGGGCATGGATGTGGACGAGTTTGCCGGGCGCCTGAGCTTTTTCTGGGCGGTGGGCATGAACTTCTATCTGGAGGTGGCCAAGATGCGCGCGGCGCGCCTGCTGTGGTGCCGCATCATGAAGGGCTTTGACGCCAAGAACCCCAAGTCGCTGATGCTGCGCACCCATTGCCAGACCAGCGGTTGGTCTTTAACAGAGCAAGACCCCTACAACAATGTGGTGCGTACCACCATTGAGGCCATGGCGGCGGTGTTTGGCGGCACACAAAGTCTGCATACCAACAGCTTTGATGAAGCCATTGCGCTGCCGACCGAATTCAGCTCGCGCATTGCCCGCAACACGCAGCTCATCATTCAGGAAGAGACCCACATCACCAACGTGATCGACCCCTGGGCTGGCAGCTACATGATGGAAAAGCTCACGCAAGACATGGCCGATGCAGCGTGGAAGATCATTGAAGAAGTCGAAGGGATGGGCGGCATGACCAAGGCCGTGGCCAGCGGCTGGGCCAAGCTGAAGATTGAAGCGGCCGCCGCTGAAAAGCAGGCCCGCATTGACAGCGGCAAAGACGTGATTGTGGGCGTCAATAAATACAAACTCAAAACCGAAGACGCCATTGAGACCCGGGACATTGACAACGTGGCCGTGCGAGACGGCCAGATCGCCCGCTTGCAAGAAATCAAGCAAAAGCGGGATCTGGCCGGCGTCACGCTTGCCCTGGATGCTATTACTTTGTCAGCAGAGACTAACACCGGTAACTTGCTGGACCTGGTCATCAAGGCGATGCGCCTGCGCGCCACCGTGGGCGAGGTGAGCGACGCCATGGAAAAAACTTACGGCCGCCACCGTGCCGATACGCAAAAGGTGACCGGCGTGTATGCCGCCGCTTATGACACCGATTCCACCCACGCCGACACCATGACTTACTGGAACGACCTGAAGGCTGAGATTGCCGAGTTTGCGCAAACCCAGGGCCGCCGCCCCCGGGTCATGATCAGCAAGCTGGGCCAGGACGGCCACGACCGGGGAGCCAAGGTGGTGGCCACCGCGTTTGCCGACCTGGGCTATGACGTGGACATGGGCCCGCTGTTCCAGACACCCGAAGAATGCGCCCGCCAAGCGATTGAAAACGACGTGCACGCCGTGGGGGTGTCTACCCTGGCCGCAGGCCACAAGACCTTGGTGCCCGCCATCATTGCCGAGCTGAAAAAGCAGGGCGCCGACGACATCATCGTGTTCGTGGGCGGTGTGATTCCCCGGCAAGACTACGAGATGCTGTATGACGCCGGTGTCAAAGGCATCTATGGGCCTGGCACGCCCATTCCGGCGAGCGCCAAGGACGTGCTGGCGCAGATCAAGAAGGCGCTGGCAGCTTAGGTCGATGCTGTATATCATTGGTATCTACCAAACTGACGGGAGTACACCATGAGCACCACTGCCTCCAACATCGCCCCCACCACGGCCAAAGTCTTCACCACCGGCCGCAGTCAGGCTGTGCGCTTGCCCAAGGCGTTCAGGTTTGACACGGATGAGGTCACCATTGAGAAAGTCGGCAATGCGGTTGTGTTACGACCTTTGAAAGAGGACAACGCCGCTTGGGTGAACCGAATCTTGGCAATCAGCGCCGGGTTTGAAGGCATGCCAGACGAGATCGAGCGTGACCGAACCCCCGCCATTGACGACATCGAAAGTCTGGATTGATGTCAAAGCTGTACTTGCTCGACACCAATATGGTGATTTACATCCAACGGGGTGTGCCCAGTGTGCTGCAAAAGCTGTTGCTTTTGGGGCGGCAGCATGTGGCACTGCCCTCTCTGGTTGTGGCAGAACTGGCCTACGGGGTTGAAAAAAGCACACGCCAGGCCAGCAACCGTGAACGTCTGGAGCAACTGCTGATGGAATTCAACATCCTGCCGTGGACGCATGGTGCCATGTGGCATTACGCACGGCACTTTCATGCACTGCGCCAACAAGGGCAATTTATTGGCCATATGGATTTGCTGATTGCTTCTCAGGCATTGGCAGGAGATGCCACGCTGGTCACCAACAACACCCGTGAGTTCGAGCGCATTGAAGGCTTGAAGCTGGAGAACTGGGTTGCTTGACACCATTCTGAACGGCGCGCCAATGCCGCAGCGCCGCGCTATCGCCAAAGCCATCACGCTGCTCGAATCCACCCGCACCGACCACCGGCTGCAGGCCGATGAGCTTTTGACCGCCTTGCTGCCCCACACGGGCAAGTCCTTTCGCCTGGGCATCAGCGGGGTGCCGGGCGTGGGGAAAAGCACATTCATTGAGGCGCTAGGCCTGTACCTCATAGACCAAGGCCAGCGCGTAGCGGTGCTGACCATTGACCCGTCCAGCACGGTGTCGGGCGGCTCGATTCTGGGCGACAAGACCCGCATGGAGCGCCTGAGCGTGGATGAGCGCGCCTACATTCGCCCCAGCCCCAGCAGCGGCACGCTGGGCGGCGTGGCCGAGAAGACGCGGGAAGCCATGCTGGTGTGTGAGGCCGCTGGTTATGACGTGGTGGTTGTGGAGACTGTGGGCGTGGGCCAAAGCGAGACGGCCGTGCAGGGCATGACCGACATGTTTGTGCTGATGCAGTTGCCCAACGCCGGGGACGATTTGCAGGCCATCAAAAAAGGCGTGATGGAGCTGGCCGACCTGGTGGTCATCAACAAGGCCGACATTGACGCGCTGGCCGCGCAGCGCGCGGAGTTGCAAATCACCGCCGCCATGCAGTTGCTGGGCATGTTTGGCAGCCACGCCGAGACCCTGTGGCACCCCAAAGCCATGCAGATCAGCGCCTTGAACGGGCAGGGCGTCGACACCTTTTGGGCTGCGGTGACCGAATTCAGAACCCTGCAAACTGCCAACGGCCGCCTGGCGGAGCGCCGCCAACAGCAGGCCCTGGCCTGGATGTGGGAGCGCATTGACGCGGGCCTGAAGCAGGCGTTTCGCCAGCACCCGCAGGTGAAAAAACTGTTGCCTGAGTTGACCCAGGCGGTGATGGCCGGGCGTGTGCCGGCCTCCACTGCAGCACGAAACCTGCTTCTAGCCGGCGTGATCATTCAGTAGACTGCTATTAAATTAGCCAATCCCAACGTATTCAAGCCCTTTGCAAAGAGAGAAAAACCATGCACGACATCCTTGTACAACTCGAAGCCAAACGCGAACTTGCACGTTTGGGTGGTGGTCAAAAACGCATTGACGCCCAGCACAAAAAAGGCAAGCTCACCGCCCGGGAGCGACTGGAGCTGCTGCTGGACGAGGGCACGTTTGAAGAGTGGGACATGTTTGTCGAGCATCGCTGCGTGGACTTCGGCATGGACCAAAACAAGATTCCGGGCGACGGCGTGGTCACCGGCTACGGCATGATCAATGGCCGCCTGGTGTTTGTTTTCAGCCAGGACTTCACTGTGTTTGGCGGCGCCTTGTCTGAGGCGCATGCCGAAAAAATCTGCAAGGTGATGGACCAGGCCATGAAGGTGGGCGCACCGGTGATCGGCCTGAACGACTCGGGCGGCGCCCGCATTCAGGAAGGTGTGGCGTCCCTGGGCGGCTATGCCGATGTGTTTCAGCGCAACGTCATGGCCAGCGGCGTGGTGCCACAAATCAGCATGATCATGGGGCCCTGCGCGGGCGGCGCGGTGTACTCGCCAGCCATGACCGACTTCATCTTCATGGTGAAAGACAGCTCCTACATGTTTGTGACCGGCCCCGAGGTCGTCAAAACCGTGACGCATGAGGACGTGACCGCCGAAGAACTGGGCGGTGCCATCAGTCACACCACCAAGAGCGGTGTGGCCGACCTGGCCTTTGAGAACGATGTAGAGGCGCTGCTCATGCTGCGCCGTCTGTACAACTACCTGCCGCTGAACAACCGCGAAAAAGCGCCTGTGCGCCGCAGCGGCGACCCGGCCGACCGCATGGACTTCTCGCTGGACACGCTGGTGCCCGACAACGCCAACAAGCCCTACGACATGAAGGAACTCATCGTCAAGACACTAGACGATGGCGACTTTTTTGAGCTGCAGCCCGAGTACGCCAAAAACATTTTGATCGGTTTTGGCCGCATGGAAGGCCAGACGGTGGGCATTGTGGCCAACCAGCCACTGGTGCTGGCGGGTTGCCTGGACATCAAGAGTTCGATCAAGGCGGCGCGTTTTGTGCGCTTTTGCGATGCGTTCAATATCCCGGTCATCACCTTTGTGGACGTGCCCGGCTTCATGCCCGGCACCTCGCAAGAGTACGGCGGCATCATCAAGCACGGCGCCAAGTTGCTCTATGCGTATGCCGAGTGCACGGTGCCCAAAATCACGGTGATTACCCGCAAGGCCTACGGCGGTGCCTATGACGTGATGAGCTCCAAGCACCTGCGTGGCGACGTGAACTTTGCCTGGCCCAACGCCGAGATTGCGGTGATGGGCGCCAAGGGCGCGGTGGAAATCATTTTCCGTGAAGACAAAGGCGACCCCGCCAAACTGGCCGCCAAAGAGGCCGAGTACAAGGCCCGCTTTGCCAACCCGTTTGTGGCTGGCGCCCGGGGTTTCATTGACGACGTGATCCTGCCGCACGAGACGCGCAAGCGCATTTGCCGCAGCCTGGTGATGCTGCGCGACAAGAAGCTTGAGAACCCATGGCGCAAGCACGGGAACATTCCGTTGTAAAAAAATAGGAGACCAAGAACATGTTTACAAAAATCCTGATCGCCAACCGCGGCGAAATCGCTTGCCGGGTCATCAAGACGGCCCAAAAAATGGGCATCAAAACCGTGGCCGTGTACTCCGATGCCGACCGCGACGCCCGCCATGTGATGCTAGCCGATGAGGCCGTCCACATCGGGCCCGCGCCCAGCCGCGAGAGCTACCTGCTGGCCGACAAGATCATTGCGGCCTGCAAGCAAACTGGCGCCCAGGCAGTGCATCCTGGTTATGGCTTTTTGAGCGAGAACGCCAGCTTTGCCAAACGGGTGGAAGAAGAAGGCATCATCTTTATCGGCCCCAAGCACCACTCCATTGCCGCCATGGGCGACAAGATCGAGTCCAAAAAGCTGGCGGGCGCCGCGGGCGTGAACTGTATTCCCGGCGTGAACGACGCGATTGAAACCCCCGAGAAAGCGGTTGAAATCGCCCAGGGCATTGGTTACCCGGTGATGATCAAGGCCAGCGCGGGCGGCGGTGGCAAGGGTTTGCGCGTGGCCTTCAACGACAAGGAAGCTTTTGAGGGCTTCACCAGCTGCCGCAATGAGGCGCGCAACAGCTTTGGTGACGACCGCGTGTTCATCGAGAAGTTTGTGGAGGAGCCGCGCCACATCGAGATCCAGCTGATTGGCGACAGCTTTGGTAACGTGCTGTATCTTAATGAGCGTGAGTGCTCGATCCAGCGCCGCCACCAGAAAGTGATTGAAGAGGCGCCGTCGCCCTTCATCTCCGAGGCCACGCGTCAGGCCATGGGCGAACAGGCGGTCCAACTGGCCAAGGCCGTGAACTACCAAAGTGCGGGCACTGTAGAGTTTGTGGTGGGCAAGGACCAGAGCTTTTACTTTCTGGAGATGAACACGCGCCTGCAGGTGGAGCATCCGGTAACCGAGTGCATCACCGGGCTGGACCTGGTGGAGTTGATGATTCGTGTGGCCGCTGGCGAAAAGCTGCCCTTGACGCAGGCCGAGGTCAAGCGTGAAGGCTGGGCGATCGAGTGCCGCATCAACGCCGAAGACCCGTTTCGCAACTTTTTGCCGTCCACTGGCCGCCTGGTGCGCTTTCAGCCGCCCAGGGAGACGATGTTTGCGGCTGACGCCAGCCAGTGGCAAGGGGTGCGCGTGGACACGGGAGTGCAGGATGGCGGCGAGATTCCGATGTTTTACGACTCGATGATTGCCAAGCTGATCGTGCACGGCAAAGACCGGCTGGAAGCCATTGCCAAGATGCGCGAAGCCCTGAACGGTTTTGTGATTCGGGGTGTGAGCAGCAATATCCCGTTCCAGGCGGCTTTGCTGGCGCACCCGCGCTTTGTGGCGGGTGATTTCAATACCGGCTTTATTGCCGAGAACTACGCTCAGGGCTTTCGCGCGGAGGATGTGCCGCACGCGGACCCCGATTCTCTGGTGGCGTTGGCGGCCTTTGTGAACCGCAAGTTTCTGGACCGTGCGACCGCCATCACCGGCCAGATGGAAGGTCATGAGGTCGAGGTGGGTGAGAATTTTGTGGTGGTCACCTTGGGGCAAAAGGGCGCAAGCACCCACACGTCGGTCCACATTGCCGAATTTGACGGCAAGACGGGTTTCAGCCACATGACCGTGGGCGGCAAAAGCTACAAGCTCTGCACCACCTACCGCGTGGGCGATGTGCGTCTGGTGGGCACCTGCAATGGCGAGCCCTTCACCGCGCAGGTGGAGCGTGGCAATGTCACCTTCAAGAATCCGCTGGCCATTCGGGTGTCCCATAACGGCACACAAATTAACGCCATGGTGCTCTCACCCCGCGCCGCAGCATTGCACAAGTTGATGCCGTACAAAGCGCCGCCCGACATGAGCCGCTATGTGTTGTCGCCCATGCCGGGCTTGCTGGTGGAGGTATCGGTGCAGCCAGGCCAGAAGGTGCAGGCCGGTGAGCGTGTGGCGGTGATTGAGGCCATGAAAATGGAAAACGTGCTGTTTGCCGCCGCCGATGGCGTGGTGGGCAAGTTGCTGGCCAATAAGGGCGAGAGCCTGACCGTGGACCAGCCGATTGTGGAGTTTGTCTAAATGACGCGCCCTTTCAAAGTGCTGGGCATCCAGCAAATCGCCATTGGCGGCACCGACAAGACCCGTTTGCAAAAACTCTGGGTGGAGATGCTGGGCCTGGAGGTGACCGGCACCTTCAGGAGCGAGCGTGAGAACGTGGATGAGGACATCTGCAGCATGGGCAGTGGCCCCTTCAAGGTCGAGGTGGACCTGATGCAGCCGTTGGACCTGGACAAAAAGCCGGCCGTGCACACCACGCCGCTCAACCATGTGGGCCTGTGGATTGACGACCTGCCCCAGGCCGTGCAGTGGCTCACCGCCAAGGGCGTGCGCTTTGCGCCGGGTGGCATTCGCAAGGGCGCGGCCGGCTATGACATCTGCTTTTTGCACCCCAAGGCCAATGACGAGTTCCCGATTGCGGGCGAGGGCGTGTTGATTGAAATGGTGCAGGCCCCGCCTGAAGTGGTGCAGGCTTTGACTGACTCATTGACGACCTGATAAGGGTTTTCATGGGGATATTTATCAAAATATGTCATTTTTAGAGGGTGTATTCGCGGCATACAAAGATTAAATATAGAGCTTTATTCATGATTTTTCACAAATTCCTCTCGCCTGGTATGTGGTTGATGCGCCAAATGCGCTTTGCCACCAAGCTCAGCTTGCTGGCTATGGCGTTGCTGGTTCCGCTGGTGCTGGTGTTGCTG
>JBIIVW010000384.1:0-2637 GCA_044339205.1 Rhodoferax sp.
AGCGAGGACTATGTACTGAGCCGCATTCGGGCGGGCATCCTGGAGCAGGTGACTGTGGATCTGCTGCATGAAGCGGGCGTGGGGCAGGGAGTGGCTGTCGGCGGTACCGTGCACCACAGCATTGAGCTGGTGTTTTCTGGCGCGCGTCACGCGATTGACGTGCATGGCCTGACCAGTGGCAAGGTGGTGACCGCCTACGGTCAAACGGAGGTCACGCGAGACCTGATGTCAGCTCGCGCTGCCGCCGGACTGCCTACGGTCTATGAAGCCAGTGGTGTGAGCATTCATGATTTTGACGGCCAGCGCCCGAAGGTCCGGTATCAAAAAGACGGTGTATCGCATGAAATTGAATGCGATTTTATTGCAGGCTGCGACGGCTTTCATGGCGTTTGCCGGGCCAGCGTGCCAGAGGGCTCGATCAAGGAGTATGAGAAGGTCTACCCCTTTGGCTGGCTCGGCGTGCTCAGTGATGTGCCGCCGGTCTCCCCCCACGCGATTGTGTATGGCAACAGCGAACGCGGTTTTTCGCTGTGCTCGATGCGCAGCTTGACCCGCAGTCGCTACTACATTCAGTGTTCGCTGGAGGATAAGGTGGAAGCCTGGAGCGACACCCGTTTTTGGGATGAGCTTCGCCGCAGGCTTGACCCCGAACTGGCCGAGCAGATCATCACCGGCCCGAGTATTGAGAAGAGCATTGCGCCGCTGCGCAGCTTTGTGGCCGAGCCCATGCGCTTCGGGCGACTGTTCCTGGCAGGAGACGCCGCGCACATTGTGCCGCCGACCGGCGCCAAGGGCCTGAACCTGGCTGCCACCGACGTCAAGTACCTCTCCAGTGCGCTGATTGATTACTACATGGATCACACCGAGTCCGGCATCGACAGTTACTCTGGGCGGGCTTTGAGCCGAATCTGGCGTGCCGAGCGATTCAGCTGGTGGTTGACCTCGCTGATGCACCGCTTTCCGGACTCTGAAGGGTTTGGCCAGAAGGTTCAGGATGCTGAACTCGATTACTTGGTGCACTCGCAGGCGGCGTCCACCACACTGGCCGAGAACTATGTTGGTTTGCCATTGAACTTTGCTGAATTGCGTGCCTGAATCTCTATTTCTTAAACGAGTAACACCATGATCATTGACTGCCACGGCCACTACACCACGGCCCCCAAATCGCTGGAGAACTGGCGTAACCAGCAAATCGCCGGCATCAAGGATGCTGCCCTGATGCCCAAAGTGGCTGACCTCAAAATCAGCGACGACGAACTGATTGAGACCATTGAGCAAAACCAGCTGCGCCTGATGAAAGAGCGGGGCAGTGACCTCACCATCTTCAGTCCGCGCGCCAGCTTCATGGCGCACCACATTGGCGACTTCAATGTCTCGAGCACGTGGGCAGCGATTTGCAACGAGCTGTGCTACCGGGTGGCACAGCTGTTTCCGGATCACTTCATCCCTGCGGCCATGCTGCCGCAGAGCCCGGGCGTGGACCCCGCCACCTGCATTCCCGAGCTGGAAAAGTGCGTGCGTGAATACGGCAACATCGGCATCAACCTGAACCCCGATCCAAGCGGCGGCCACTGGACTTCGCCGCCCCTGAGCGACAAGTCCTGGTACCCCATTTACGAGAAGATGGTGGAGTTTGATATTCCCGCCATGATCCACGTGAGTACCAGTTGCAACAGCTGCTTTCACACCACGGGCGCGCACTACCTCAACGCTGACACCACGGCGTTCATGCAGTGCCTGACCAGCGACCTCTTTAAGGAATTCCCCACGCTCAAGTTCCTGATTCCGCATGGCGGCGGCGCGGTGCCTTACCACTGGGGGCGTTTCAGGGGGTTGGCGCAAGAACTTAAAAAACCTTTGCTGCAAGACCATTTGCTCAACAACATTTTCTTTGACACCTGCGTTTATCACCAGCCCGGCATTGACTTGTTGAATACGGTCATTCCTGTCAAAAACGTGTTGTTTGCCAGTGAAATGATTGGAGCCGTGCGGGGGATTGACCCTGAGACCGGTCACTACTTTGACGATACCAAGCGTTACATCGAAGCCTCCAAAATTTTGAGCGAGGCTGACCGCCACCAGATTTATGAAGGCAATGCCCGTCGCGTATTTCCGCGTCTGGATGCAGCCCTCAAAGCCAAGAACAAGTAAGTCGTTCAATTTTTACGAGAAACACCATGAGCATGAACAACCTCGGCATCGTTAAACGCAACATCGTCCGCGCAGACATTGCCGCCGTCGAAAAACTCTCCCGCTTTGGTGTGGCCACCATCCATGAGGCGATGGGTCGCGTGGGCCTCATGAAGCCCTACATGCGTCCCATTTACACCGAGGCCAGAATGTGTGGCACCGCCGTGACGGTGTTGCTGCAGCCCGGCGACAACTGGATGATGCATGTGGCTGCGGAACAACTGCAGCCCGGCGATGTGGTGGTGGCGGCTTGCACCACGGAGAACGCAGACGGTTTTTTTGGCGACTTGCTGGCCACCTCATTTCAGGCCCGCGGTGCGCTGGGTTTGATCATTGATGGCGGTGTGCGGGACGTGAAAGACCTGACCGAAATGAACTTTCCCGTATTCTCCAAAGCGATTCACGCCAAGGGCACGATCAAGGCCACGCTGGGGTCGGTCAACATCC
>JBIIVW010000133.1:0-9375 GCA_044339205.1 Rhodoferax sp.
GGAGCGCCGGCCGGAAACAAGAGAAATGGGGTCAGAGCCCAATTTCGTTCGAGGTGGCTCGCTCCGGCCAAGTTGTTGTCCTGAATTGGGATCTGACCCCATTTCTCTTGTCAGCTCACTCGGACCGGTTTGCTGTCGCAAATTGAAATCCGACCCCAATTCTTTTGCTTCCACCACCGATTTGCCAAAACTATCCAGCGGCGTGCGCGGGGTGTCTGACGCAGCGGAATCAAGGGGGAGGCCCGGGCGAAGCCCGGGCCGGAGGACATCCGCGGAGTCAGACACCCCACGTGCGCCGCGGGTTAACGCAACAAAAGCATCGACATCAACGCCAGGACTAGCACCCCGCTCAATCGTCACCTCCAAAATCTCGGGCCGGTAGCGCTTGCCATCGCAATCCGGGCAGCGCAGGTACACGTCGCTTAAAAACTGCATCTCCACATGCTCAAAGCCCGAGCCGCCGCAGGTGGCGCAGCGTCCATCCCCACTGTTGAAGCTGAACTTGCTGGCCGTGTAACTGCGCTGTTTGGAGAGCGGCGCGTTGGCAAAAATCTCGCGGATGGCGTCCCACGCGCCCACATAGCTGGCAGGGTTCGAGCGGGCCGTCTTGCCAATGGGGGACTGGTCCACAAACACCACATCGCTCAACTGCTCCGCGCCCAGCAGGCGGTCATGCTCGCCCGGCGTCTCGGTGGCTTTGCCAAAGTGGCGCAAGAGCGCCGGCGCCAGGATGTCCTGGATCAGGGTGGACTTGCCGGAGCCGCTCACCCCGGTGATGCACACCAACCGCTGCAGGGGGAATTCAACGCTGATGTTTTTCAGGTTGTGGTCGCGCGCGCCCTCCAGAATCAGGCGCGGCGTGCTGGCCTCCACCAGCCGCCGGAACCCCACGCCCACCTGCTTGCGCCCGCCCAGATACGCGCCCGTGAGCGTGTCGGCGTGGCGCAAATCATCGGTGCTGCCATCAAACACAATTTGTCCGCCACGCTCGCCCGGGCCGGGGCCCATGTCGATCATGCGGTCTGCGGCCAGCATCACGGCCGGGTCGTGCTCCACCACCACCAGCGTGTTGCCCGCATCGCGCAGGCGCTGCATGGCCACAATGATGCGGTGCATGTCGCGCGGGTGCAGGCCAATGCTGGGCTCGTCCAGCACAAACAAGGTGTTGACCAGCGAGGTGCCCAGCGCTGTGGTGAGGTTGATGCGCTGCACTTCACCGCCGCTCAGGGTGCGGCTTTGGCGGTCCAGTGTGAGGTAGCCAATGCCCACGTCGCTCAGGTACTTGAGCCGGGTGGTGATCTCGTCGAGCAACAGTTTGAGGGCTTGTTGCTCGCCTGCCTGCAGATTACTGTTTTCTCCAGCCAGAACGGAATGGGGGTCAGAGCCCAATTTCGTTCGGTGTTGTTTATCGCCGGAATTGGCGTTGTCCCGAATTGGGATCTGACCCCCATTCCTCTCGTGCACCGAGCTGAAGAACTGCCTCAAGCGATCCAGCGGCAGCATCATCAAGTCATGCAGACACAAGCCCGGCAAGGCCTCCAACTGATCGCGCGTCCACTTCACCCCCACCGGCATGAAGCGTTTGGTGGGCGCCAGCACCGCGTCGGCTTGGGCCTGGGTGCCCACGCGCCACTGCAAACTCTCGGTTTTCAGGCGGGCGCCGCCGCAGTCGCCACACGGCGTGTAGCTGCGGTACTTGGACAACAGCACCCGAATGTGCATCTTGTAGGACTTGGTTTCCAGGTACTCAAAGAAGCGCTTGATGCCAAACCAGTGTTGGCTCCACTTGCCGTTCCAGTTGGGCGACCCGTTGATCACCCAGCGCTGGTGCTCGGGAGACAACTTGTTCCAGGGCGTGTCGCGTGGCACGCCGGCGGCTTCGGCGTGGCGCATCAGGTCGTCCTGGGCTTCTTTCCAGGCGGGGGTCTGCATGGGTTTGACGGCGCCTGCGCGCAGCGTGAGCTTGTCGTTGGGAATGACCAGTCCGTAATCGACCCCGATCACCCGGCCAAAACCCCGGCAGGTTTCACACGCCCCCACCGCCGAATTGAACGAAAACGCGGACGCAATCGGGTCGGCGTAGCGAATATCGCTTTGCGGGCAATGCAGGCCGGTCGAGAACTTCCAGACCTCAGGCACCTCAGGAACAGCATCTTTAGTAGCATCCAGGTCAATAGATTCGCCGGCTAGAGCCCTATTTGACACATAAACCGACAAACACCCGCCGCCATGCTTCAGCGCCACCTCAATCGCCTCCAGCACGCGGCCCCGCTCCGTGTTGGCGAGCTTGAAGCGGTCGGCCACCACGTCCAGCACCTGGCGCGGCCCGGTGATGGTGCTCACCTCGCGCTGCGCCTGCACCTTGGTAAAGCCACTCACCGACAGCCACTGCTCTATTTCTTCAGGCGTGGCACTGCCGGGCAACTCCACCGGGAAGGTAATGGCCAAACGGGCATCGTCCGCACCCACGCGGGCCTGCAACTCGGCATAGATGGTCTCGGCCGTGTCATGGCGCACCGGCTGCGCGGTGTCGCGGTCAAACAAATGCCCGGCGCGGGCAAACAGGAGCTTCAAATGGTCGTTCAGCTCGGTCATGGTGCCCACGGTGGAGCGGCTGGAGCGCACCGGGTTGGTCTGGTCGATGGCAATGGCCGGGGGCACGCCCTCCACTTTGTCCACCGCTGGCTTGTCCATGCGGTCCAGAAACTGGCGGGCGTAGGCCGAAAAGGTCTCCACGTAGCGCCGCTGGCCCTCGGCAAACAGCGTGTCAAACACCAGACTGGACTTGCCGGACCCGCTGGGGCCAGTCACCACCGTGAGTTCGCCGGTTCGGATATCCAGGTCAATGTTCTTGAGATTGTGCTGACGCGCGCCGCGAATGCGGATAAGACCTTGAGGCATTGGAGAGTGACTTTCTGTGGGAGCCCATCATTCTAGGCACTTGCCTTTGTCAACCCCTGGCGGCGGGCATCTCGCCCGTGGCACTACGCGGGTAAGCCCTGATTCAATACCTGTGCCAATTCCATAAAGTTCGCGACAATCGCAAGATGGCTCAGACCCCCAACCCGCAGCCGAATATTGATCTGTTTCGGTCTTTTCGACCACGGCTCATTGATGCACTGCGGGACTACAACCGCCAGCGTTTCATGCGTGATATGGGCGCCGGGCTAACGGTGGGTGTGGTGGCGTTGCCGTTGGCCATGGCCTTTGCAATTGCCAGCGGACTCAAGCCTGAAGCCGGCTTGTTCACCGCCATCATTGCCGGCATTTTGATTTCGGTACTCGGCGGGAGCCGGGTACAAATTGGTGGACCCGCCGGTGCATTCATTGTCATTGTGTATGGCATCGTTGAGCGTTACGGGCTGGCCAACCTCATCATTGCCACGGCCATGTCGGGTGTGATGTTGTTTGCCATGGGCGTGTTCAAGCTGGGCTCCCTGATTCGATTCATCCCGGTGGCGGTTGTCATCGGCTTCACCAACGGCATTGCGGTACTGATTGCGCTGTCACAAATCAAGGACTTTCTGGGGCTGAGCATCCCCACCATGCCAGCAGACTTTTTTAGCATGCTGTCATCCCTGCACAAGGCACTGCCCACCCTGAGCTGGTCAGCCACGGCGCTGGCTCTGGCCTGCCTGGCTGTCATCGTGGCATGGCAGGCGGTGATTCCCAGGCTTTCCCAAAAACATGTGTGGGCCGCCCGGTGTGCGATGGCACCCGGGTCCGTGGTGGCCCTGGTGCTGGCCACCGCCAGCGTGGCCTTGTTCAATTTACCGGTGGAAACCATCGGAAGCCGGTTTGGGGGAATTCCGTCCGCTCTGCCTGCGCTGGTGTGGCCTGAGTTCTCCTGGGCATCCGCCCGCTACCTGCTGTTGCCCGCTGCTACCTTGGCACTGCTGGGCGCCATTGAGTCGCTGCTATGCGCCCGGGTGGCCGACGGCATGATCGATGACCGCCACGATCCCAACCAGGAACTTATGGCGCAGGGTATTGCCAACTTTGTCACCCCGTTTTTTGGCGGCATGCCGGCCACCGGCACCATTGCGCGCACCGTCACCAATATCAAGAGCGGCGCCAGCAGCCCGGTGGCCGGCATTGTGCATGCGGTCACCCTGCTGTTGATTGTGCTGTTGGCAGCCCCGCTGGCCCAGGACATCCCCTTGGCGGCCATGGCGGCCATTCTGATGTTTGTGGCCTGGAACATGGGCGAGTGGCGCGAGTTCCTGCACTTGCGGCAGTTCCGCATGCCTTACCGCATCACCTTGCTGGCGGTGTTTTTCCTGACGGTGGTGTTTGATTTGACCGTAGCTGTCGAGGTCGGCCTGGTGGCGGCGTGCATCACCTTCATCTACCGAATCTCCAGCCTGTCACGCGTCGAGCCCATCAGCCTGGCAGACCACCCGACCCTGTCTGCGCCCAGTGCCACACACCCGGTTTGGTTTGCGGGCTTCAGGTTGTATGGCGCGCTGTTTTTCGGCGCCGTCAAGCTGATTGAAGACCTGCGGGAAAACCTTCCCCCCCAAGTCCTGTTGCTGGACATGAAAAACGTGATCTATGTCGACTCCTCCGGGGCCGATACGCTCAATGACCTGGCACGCGCCTGTACCAAGTCGGGCGTACGCCTGCTGGTCTGTGGGCTCAACCATCAGCCGCTGGATATCGCAAAACGCTGCGGCTTCATTGCGCAGATCGGGGCCGACCACAGCTACACCGATCTCCTGGCTGGCATAACGGCTGCCATGCAGTGGCTGCCAGGCAGTAACTCTCCCAAGCCGATACACGACCTCAACCCTGTTCTGGCAGCGTCTGGCTGATGCAGCAATCCAGGTTTGAATGACAAGGCCTGTCAACCTGACGCCGCGTAGCATTCCGGAATTTAGAAGTCAGCACGGTTGCCGACCTGAGGCAAGAAGTCTTCTACCCTGTTCACACCAGCACCGCAGCAGGCAGGGACCGGGATGTGCAGCAGTGTGCCAGTCAAGATCAGGGCATTTCCCGAGTTTCGGAGCGCCCAAACGATGCCATACTCAAACCAATGTTGGTCAACATCCACTGTTCAAATTCAGGACAACACACTGCTGACACCAGCATAGTCTGGTAGCTCAAAATTTGCGGGATAACTCATGGTTTTTAGTTCCAATATTTTCCTCTTTGCTTTTCTCCCGATTTTTTTGGTTTGCTATTACCTGACACCGTGGCGGGGAAAGTCAGCGCTGATTCTGGTTTTTAGCTACGCGTTTTACGGATGGTGGCGACCAGATTTTCTTGGGCTGCTGATTGGCGTTACAACAGCCAGTTATCTTTTTGCTCTGGCCATTGAAGCTGCAACTGAAGAAGCCCGGCGTTACCAACTATTGACGATAGGCGTCACTGCAAACTTGCTCGCTCTGGCCTATTTCAAGTACGCCAACTTCGGTATTGACAGTCTCAATTTTGCATTGCTCAAACTGGGGTTCAATGCCGTTGAGTTCACTCATATTTTGTTGCCGATTGGGTTGTCGTTCTATATTTTTCATGCCATCAGTTACCTGGTCGACATCTACCGGCGCGAAGCACCGCCAGCTCGCAATTTGATCGACTTTGCGGCATTCATCGCACTGTTTCCCCATTTGGTGGCAGGGCCCGTCTTGCGCTATCACTTACTGGCAGAACAGTTCAGAAGCCGGGTTCACTCGTTCGATCTCTTTGCCCGCGGATGCGTTATTTTCATGATCGGATTCTGCAAAAAAGTACTCATTGCGGACTCGGTTGCCCCCTTGGCGGATGCGGCCTTCGCCATATCAAATCCAACATTTTCGGATGCATGGCTTGGTGCAATCGCCTACACGATTCAACTCTTCTTTGACTTTAGCGGCTACACCGACATGGCCATCGGTCTTGCCCTCATGATTGGATTCGTTTTTCCAGAGAATTTCAACGATCCTTACACATCCCGCTCCATCACCGAATTCTGGAAGCGCTGGCACATGTCGCTGTCGAACTGGCTGCGGGAGTACCTTTATGTAGCGCTTGGAGGTAATCGAAAGGGATCCCTGCGAACCTATGTGAATCTGTTTTTGACCATGCTGTTGGGGGGGCTCTGGCATGGCGCAAACTGGACATTCGTGGTGTGGGGCGCGTGGCATGGCGGGATCTTGGTGCTTGAGCGCTACTGGATGCAGCGATTCGGCAAACCCCTGCTGCCGGCCTGGCTCGGCGTCATCAAGACCATGCTGCTGGTCATGATCGGCTGGGTCCTGTTCCGTGCAGTAGATATTGCAGGGGCGGGGCGCATGTTCAGCGGCATGCTCGGGATGAACGGGCTATCGTTTAGCCCGGCTATGGATTGGCAGGTTACGCCTGATCGCCTGGCTGTCTTGATCTTGGGTATTGCGCTGGTCTACGCCATGCCCTGGCTCAAGCGCCAGGGTGGCTCCTATGGAAAGTACCTGCTGGTGCCGCTGTTTTTTTGGGCTGTAGCGACGCTGTCGTCCCAGTCTTTCACTCCGTTCCTGTATTTTCAGTTTTGAGGTCGCCATGTCGCATGAAACCGTTTATTCGAGTGGCGAGAAAAAATTAATGCCTTCGCCTCATGCCTTGCTAACTGCGATCGCCTTGTGCAGCGTGATGGCGCTTGGAGCATGGCAGATCAGCACCGCGGCACGAGACCCCGGTGGGCTGGATTTTCCACGCACCTGGCTGGACTTTCGGCAAGGCAGGACAACCCTCGGTTTGGAAAAGCAGCTGGATCACAAACTGCCAGCGCGCGAAACATTGATTGCATTTGCCAACAGTGTCAGGTACGTTCTGACCGGCGGCACGGGTGACAAGGTCCGCCCCGGTTCGGACGATTGGCTCTTCTCAGTGGATGAGTTGCAATTTTTCAATGATGCAAAAGCCAGCCAACAGAGCCGTCTTGCAACTTTGACCCATGCGGCGTCAGCACTCAAGGCTCAGGGGGTTACGTTGCTGGTTGCATTGGTTCCAGACAAGGCCCGCGTGTATGCCCGCCATATGCCGGGTGGGCACTACCCCTACTGGCATGCCGAGCGTTACAACAGCATTCTTGGCACCCTGAATGCACAAGGGGTGCAGACCGTCGATCTACTTTCTGCATTGAGTCGCACTAGCTCAACTGAGTTGTTTTACTACCGCACGGACACCCACTGGAATCAGTTGGGCGCCCAAAGAGCGGCAGAGGCGGTGGCCGCACGCGTCAAAATCCTCTCGCCTGACCTGCCTCAAACGTCCTTTGTGAGCCAAACAACGGGGCCAAAGGCCCCAAGGACGGGTGACCTCTTGCGCATGACAGGCCTCAGCAACATGCCTGATTGGATCCGCCCGATGCCGGATGAGGAAGCTCCAGTGTCAACTCAAAAAAAGGAGGAGCAACAGGCAGGGGGGCTATTTGACAACGTGAGCGTCCCTGTAGCTCTGGTGGGCACATCGTACTCACAGAGAGCAAACTTTCATGGGTACCTCCAGCAGGCGCTGGGTGCAGAAGTGCTCAATGTTGCTCGTGATGGGGGTGGGTTTATCCAGTCAGCCAAAGACTATCTGGCAGATGAATCATTCAAAACAGCCAAGCCGCGTGTCCTGATTTGGGAAGTGCCGGAACGCATGTTTTCGGCACCCTTGACGGATATAGAAAGGCAAGGACTGCCACTTTGAGGTGCAGCGGGAGACCAACTCCGGCATCTCCAGAGATTTCTGCTCTACTGACCCATCGTTACCAAAAGCTAATTCAACACCTCCATTGCCCCTCTCCAGGGCTGCAAGGGTTAGTACTTGAGCGCTGAAACCGCTCAAACACTTCGTAAAAAGTGGAGTGTCTCGCTCAAAAAACTCCCTTTGAAAATGGGTTGACTCTGCAAAAATATGGATTTACTTCATAGGTAGGCAGGGTTTTCATGGAAACAACATTTTTTGTCCTCGCCATACTGACAGTCATGATGCTGTGGGTCACTTACAGCGCATGGCGCACTGGTAACG
The DNA here is from genome assembly GCA_044339205.1 of Rhodoferax sp. Lineage (GTDB taxonomy): Bacteria > Pseudomonadota > Gammaproteobacteria > Burkholderiales > Burkholderiaceae_C > Rhodoferax. The sequence goes on from JBIIVW010000133.1 coordinate 7,972, forward strand.
AGCTGCGAGACGTCAAGTTACTGGGTGCGATAGCGACACTTCTGGGCGTGGGCACAGCAATTACTGCTGCCATGTAGCAGGACCTCGCTGTTGCGCAGTTGGCCTCAGGCAAGCCTCTACAGCTTTGCCAGCGAGGCAGGCGTGCCGTTTACCCGCAGCTTGGCCGCGTACTCGCTGCACAGGGCCAGGATCAAGCAAAAGATGCCGGGTTGATTTAGAACTAGGCATGGTGCTGATACCTTCTTTACGATTCAATCTCACTTGGTCAGCGTCATTGACCTCACGACAATTTGGTCGTACTTTGCAGCTTGAGCTGAGTGGTCGCCATAGATTCAGCCGGACTCGATTCTCACCTGCGGTGCTTTGGTGCGCTGCATACTCCGAACTTGGTGCCGAAAACTCACTTGAATCATGGAGGAGGTTTCGATGAGGTTTGCCATATTGACCGATATCCACGCCAACCGAGAAGCGTACGAGGCTGTTCTGGCCGATGCGGCTGCGCGCGGGATGGATCGAATTGTGCTTCTGGGCGATCTGGTGGGTTACGGCCCTGATCCCGTATGGTGTGTTGAAAAAACTGCCGAGCTGGATCAGGCGGGCGCTGTCTGTATTCAGGGCAACCATGACAGCGCGGCTGCAGGCAAGCCTGAATCCTTGAGCACTCATGCCAGGCAAGCCATGGACTGGACCAAAACCAGACTAACTGACGTGCATCGGACATATTTGGCAAGCTTGCCCCTGACACTGGCAGTAGATGATGTACTTTTTACCCACGCCTCGGCCAATGATCCGGGAGACTGGATCTATGTGACATCGGCGAGTGAAGCCCGAGGATCATTCAGATCCTGCGCGGCAAGGATCATCGTGTGCGGACATGTGCATGTACCTATGTTGGCCAGCAGCGACTTGCGCGGCATCGTGCGGTTGCAAACGTTCCTGATGGCCACGCCAATCCCCTTGATTCGCTCGCGCCGCTGGCTGGCCGTGGTGGGCGCAGTAGGCCAGCCGCGTGACGGGATGGCCCAGGCCGGTTACGCGATGCTGAACACCGGGACGAACGAGTTGACCTTTCGCAGGGTACCTTATGACACAGCGAAAACGGTTCAAAAAATGCGTGCGGCGGGGCTTCCTGAAAACCTGGCACTTCGCTTGATCAGAGGAAAATAATATGCCGATACTGCCACAACGCGGGATGGAGGTAGACGGTTTTCAACTTGGCGAAAAACTGCACGAAGGCGCCTTTGCCACGATCTGGGAGGTCACACACCCCCACCATTGCACACCCATGGTGATGAAGGTCCCAATCATCATGGACGGCTATGACGGCCCCACCATCGTGGGGTTCGAGGTGGAGCAGATGATCATGCCGAGGCTGACCGGGCCTCATGTGCCCCGGCTGATGGG
>JBIIVW010000385.1:0-2630 GCA_044339205.1 Rhodoferax sp.
CCTTCAGTTCGGCGGGTACCACCAGCAGGCTCAAGCGCGTGGCGAATTTGCTGATCAGCGCCCGGCCTTTGTCCCATTGACCAATGCCACCCCCGGCGACATAGCGGCTGCCCACCGCAATGTCCAGTCCCCCGCCCGTCAGCGCCGCCAACATCCGGGGCAAGATGGTTTCGTCGTGTTGCAGGTCTCCGTCCATGACCGCCACATAAGGTGCGCTGCTGGCCATCACACCTTCGATGCAGGCCGACGACAAACCCCGGCGTCCAATGCGGTGGATGCAGCGCACGCGGGCATCCGAGGCTGCCAGGTGCCGAACGGTCTCGACCGTACCGTCGGGCGAATCGTCATCCACGAAGATCACCTCCCAGGCAATGTCTTTCAGGCAGGCGCCCAGACGACGCACCAGTTCAATGACGTTGTCACACTCGTTGAAGGTGGGGATCACGACCGAGAGGACGGCACCGGAGCTCGTGACCGCGCCCGCACTCAGCGCCGCCGGCGATGCATCGGCACCCTGTACAAAGAGCCCGGGGGGTGAGTCCCGCATCATCACACTTTGAATTGCAGATTTATCCATGGACGAATGGTCGGTCGCAAGGCTGGGTGTGCCGTTGCGAAAGCGCAATGCCAACCCAAGTGCTGAAGGAGAGCGTCCGCATAAAAAAACCGCCACCGGCCCGACACCTTTGTCGGCGCGCCAGTAGCGGCGATAAGTCTCCGTGCGAGGCGTCAGGCCTTGGCGGGGCGCCTTCTGACCCAGCCCATGACGCCCAAAGCCGCACCCAGCAAAGCCAGGCTGCCAGGCTCGGGGACTGAGCTCACGCTCACGCGCATCACGAAGTCTTGTTCGTCGCTGTCCTGGCCGCCCTGGTCACTCAGGCTCGCCCAGGCAAAACGTCCCTCGGTCGAGCTGATGCCCGGAATCCGCGTGCCATTGGAAGTGGTGCCGTTGTCCACACCCAAAAAGAAGTGCGGGGTGTTGTCCGGGTTCGAGTTCTCGTTGTCCAAGCCGTCGTTCAGCAGGGTCTCTCCCAAGCCTGTGGTGAAGAAGAAAGGAATCAACCCGCCCACGGCCAGATTCACAGTTCGCATGCCACCGGTGACTGGGTTGCAGTTGCCAGGTGCACCAGTAAAAGTCTGCTCCGAGTTGCACTTGATGGACTCACTTTCCGACAAGGTAAAACCACCGGGACCAGACAAGGTGAATGAGTTCAACAGGCTGGAGTTGCCATCACCCCGGTATTCAAAACGCACGTTGGCCCGGGACTCGTTGCCCTCGCCCACCAGCCTGAGGTAGCCCTGCAGGTAACCGGGCGTGTTTTGCGGCCAGAGTCCGGCCGTGGAGGGTGTGCCCCAAGGGAATGCCTCCTCGGCTACAGTGACCGAGTGGGCGTCCAGGCCTGCGGCACCGCCCACAATTTGGAGAAACGCCGCGTTGGCCCCTCCGCCAGCCAACAGCAAAGATCCCAGCGCGATGGCTGTTAGTTTTTGTTTGAGTTTCATGAATAACCCCTTTTCTATGAATTGATGAAGTGACGAGTTGGTGGATCTGCGTGTATGCCCAGTACTCACCAGCGCGTCGACAGGCCAACAGCGAAAAACATGCCACAGCAGCAATACCCATATGTATCAACAACTTAAGCAGAGTTCTTCCTCGTGACGGGAGACTGGTGATGTGGTCTTCGACACGCCTTGGATCAATACCCGAGGCGCTTGGCCGACCCAGGGCTGAGATCAACGCTACATCGCGTTGAGCTTTCTCAACACAACCCCAAGTTTTTGGCCCGATATGACTCGCGCGGCGGTGAATTGACGCCCCTCAAGGTCCACACGTCGTGTCCCGTCCGCAGGCCCGTCAAACATGACTGTAAAAAGAGCCGACAGGGCCAGTCATGCCGCCTTTGCTGCCGATGCGGGTTGGCTATGGGCTTGGCCGCCAGTGCGCCGTTGATAATTCGCAATCGGGGCGGGGCTACTGCGTTTTTGCCGGGTTCAATTCGGCGTCGCTGGGACGCGTTCAACAGGATGCTCGCATGGAGCGGTCATGCCGGAGGCTTCAAGTGGTGTAAGCCCAGCCGACAAAAACGCGCTCAGACGCACTCCCAAACCACTGCAGCCACGCTGTGAAGAAAAACCTGCTGGTTCGGGTCGACAACGAAGCCCCTTCTTTGGGGCGTCCAAGGTGCTAGCTGATGTTATGGTCTGGTCATGAAAACACAAATTGATCATCTGGTTGTCGTTGCCAAAACGCTGGAGCTCGGGGTGCAGTGGTGCGAGGCCACCTTGGGCGTCACGCCCGGCCCGGGCGGCGACCACGCGCAGTACGGCACCCACAACCGCCTCTTCAAAATCGCCACGCCCACCTATCCGCTGGCCTATTTCGAGATCATTGCGATCAACCCGGCCGCCAAAAAGCCCGCCAATCCCCTGGCCAGCCGCTGGTTTGACATGGACGACCCGGCGCTCCAGGCCGCCGTAGCCAAGGCGCCCCGGCTGGTGCACTTTGTGGCCAACACCACTGAAATTCAGGCCGCGCGCCATGCGCTGAAGGCCTTGGGCATTGATCGCGGTCCGGCCATGCACGCCAGTCGCCACTCGCGCCGCGGCGTGTTGCAGTGGCAAATCACGGT
>JBIIVW010000386.1:0-2628 GCA_044339205.1 Rhodoferax sp.
CGCCTTCTGTCCGGTTGGCTGGGGCATCCAGATAAGCCAAAGGCTGCGGATCGCCTTCGGGGCGGGTGAACGGCACGCGATAAGGCGCCAGCGCTTCCAGGGTCACGATCCAGGGTGAGATGGTCGTAGCAAAGTTCTTGGACAAAAACGGACCCAGCGGCTGGTATTCCCAGGCCTGAATGTCGCGCGCGGACCAGTCGTTAAGCAGGCAGATGCCAAACACATGCGCTTCGGCCTGCTCCATGGGGATAGCTTCACCGCTGGCGTTGCCCGAGCCAATGAAGATGCCCAACTCCAGCTCGTAGTCCAGCCGCTTGCACGGGCCAAAGGCCGGCTCGGTCGCGCCTGCGGGCAGGGTTTGCCCCAAAGGCCTTGGAAAACTTTGGCCCGAGACACCGATGCTCGACGCCCGACCATGGTAGCCAATCGGCACCCATTTGTAGTTGGGCAGCAGCGGGTTGTCCGGGCGGAACAGCTTGCCGATGTTGGTGGCGTGGTGGACCGAGGTGTAGAAATCGGTGTAATCACCAATGCGGGCCGGCACGGCGTACTCGGCATCCGCCTGGGGCACCAGGCAGGCTTGCAGCCGATCTTGCTCAGCCGCCCCGTCGCGCAGGGCGCGCGACAAGGCCAGGCGCAGTGCCGACCAGGCCGGGGCGCCCAGGGCCATCAGCGCGTTCAGCGACTCCCCTGCTCCGGCCTGAACCGCTGCGGCGACTTCTCCTGTAAAAACGCCGATGTGGGCAACTGCGGCGAGGTCAAGAATCTGGTCGCCGATGGCAACACCCCCGCGAAAAACCTCGTCAGGGCCCTTTTGGCGAAACACCGCAAAAGGCAGGTTCTGCACCGGAAAGTCATGCCCCGCCTGGTTGGCAGACGCCACCCAGCTTTGCAGGGCGGGGTTGTGGGTTTCATTGAGAAGAGACATGGTTCAGTGCCCCGCCATGCTGCCGTCGTGCATCCAGGCGGCGTGCTTGGGTGCACGTTTGGTCTTGGACCATTCGTCGAGCATCTCGCGTTTGACCTCGTCGAGCTTCTTCATCATGTCGGGCGTGCCGGTGTTGGCCGCCAGTTCCAGGCGGTGGCCATTGGGATCAAAAAAGTAGATCGACTTGAAGATGGTGTGGTCCGTGGGGCCAAGCACCTCAATGCCGGCCGCTTGCAACTTCGCTTTGGCGGCCAGCAGCGCGTCAACGGACTCAACCTCCAGCGCCAGGTGTTGCACCCAGGCGGGAGTGTTGCGGTCGCGGTCCATGGGCGACTGACTGGGCAACTCAAAAAACGCCAGAATGTTGCCTTGCCCGGCGTCCAGAAAGACGTGCATATAAGGATCGGGCGCTTTGGTGGAAGGCACTTCGTTTTCGGCGATGGCCAGCACGAATTTCATGTCGAGGTGTTTCTCGTACCAATCGACAGTTTCTTTGGCGTCTTTGCAGCGGTAGGCCACGTGGTGAATTTTCTGGATATTCATGTCAATCTCCTTCAAGCAATCAATCAAAGGTCGCGCAGGGCAGCTGCAATGTGGGTTTCAAAGGCGCCCGCATCGCCCAGCGCTTGCGCGTTGAGTAAGGCCAGCTTAACCAGAAACAGTTCTGATTTCTCAGCGCCGGCCTGATCAATGGCGGTGGCCAGGGCATCGTAGACAGCCTCAAGGCCGGGCAGGGTCAGTGTGTTGGGGGTATTCATGCTCATATCCTCATGGGGCCAAGGCGGTGGTCAGGGCAGCTTGCAGGCGGGTGGCGTCAAGACTTACCCAGCGCGCACACACATGCTGGTCCGGGCGCAGCAAGTAAGCGGCGCCACTGGCCTGCACACCGTAGCGTTGGCGCAGATGCCCATTGGCGTCTGCCAGCACCATATCGGCACCGGCCACAGCGGCGTCGGCGCCCACCGCAATCAGCTTGAGCGGCACGCCTTGGGCGCGGCAAGCGGTCACGACCTGCAGAAGCGCAGGGGGAATCGCATCGGCATCGGTAAAGTACAGCAGGTCAAACCCGCCACCCAAGTGGTCCAGCAAATAGTCGTTGGGCGCCAGGCGCACGTTTTGGGGCGGCGCACCCTTAGCCGGGCCGGCCTTGAAGAGCAGGTTGTCATCGCCCGCACTGTTGAGCGCCGAGTGCGTGTACTCATGCGGACGCGAGGTGCGCCAGTGATAAAGCGGACGTACAAACGGTTGAGTGAGCGATAGCGACAACACGGCGTCGCGCAGCAGGCGAAAGCCCCGCGTGGGCGGCGTCATGAAGCGGGTACTCTTGCCCGCCTCCTCAATGATTTCGCGCGCCGCACCCACGCGCTCCTCGCTGTAACCGGCCAGCATCTTCTGGCTTGACAGCCCCTTGACCACAAAGGCCAGGCGCCAGCCCAGCGACTGCGCATCCTGAAAAGCGGTGTTGGCGCCCCGCACACCAAAAATCGGCAGCATGTGGGCGGCATCCCCCGTAAACAGCACCCGGCCATGCACGTAGTCCGGCAAGGTGAGCGTGCGCGCCGAGTAGACCGAACACCAGTCCATTTCCCAAGCTTTGCCGCCATGGCCAATCTGTGCCAGGAGCGCATTGATTCGGGTGCTGAGCGACTCAGGCAACAAGGCCTGCTCGGGAGTTTCGTTGGCTGGCAATTGGTAGTCCA
>JBIIVW010000387.1:0-2626 GCA_044339205.1 Rhodoferax sp.
TGCGCTGGCTGGAGGCCGAGGTCGCCCTGACGGGCGGCAATGCGCCGCTGGCCGTGACCGCAATGGGCAGCCCAAGCAGGGGCTTTGACAATCCGGCGGATCGGGCCGCCTCGCGGCCCGAGTTGCTGCTGGGGGCCATGGCCGCCATTCGACTCGGTGAACGCGACGGGGTACAGCGCGCCGCGCAACGCCTGCAAACCTGGGTGGCCACGCACCCGCGCGACGCCCAGGCCTGGCAACTGCTGTCCAGCGCCCACGCCGCGCAAGGCCATACCCTGCGCGCCATTCGCGCCGATGCAGAAACCCAGGTGGCCCAACTGGACTATGCGGCAGCGCTCACCCGATTCAAAGCGGCGCAAGACATGTTGCGTGGGGGCAAGGCAGGCCGCTCGGGCGATGCAGCGGCGGACCACATTGACGCCTCCATCATCGACACCCGAAAACGCCAGGTGGAGTTACTTTTTAGAGAACAGGCTCTCGACCGCTGAGTCGATCACGATGCCAAACACCGAGTAAATCAGCGAGCCCAGCAACGCAGCCATGAAGCCGCTCACGTTGAATCCAGCCAGCAAGCCTGCCGCCGACCAGAACATCAAGGCGTTGATGACAAACAAGAAGAGCCCCAGTGTGACCACGGTCACCGGCAGGGTCAGCACCACCAGCACCGGGCGCAGCAGCATGTTGAAGAGGCCAATCACAAAGGCAGCAATCAAGGCCGAGCTGAAGCTCGTGACCTGAACGCCACTGTAAAGGTAAGCCACGGCCAGCAGGGCGGCTGCGCTGAGCAGCCATTTGACGAGAAGTTTCATCACATCAGGATAGCACCGCATCGGGTGCAGGGGGTGATGGCTGTCAAGGGCGCCCCTTCAGCGTGGTTTGGGGTAGCCGCCCTCGGCCCAGGCAGTAGCGCTGGCCCGGTTAAGCTTGAAGCCGGGGGACACACGCACTTGCGCCAGCGTCTCACCACCGTCATCCTGGGCGCTCAGGGTCGCGCTGGGGTTGTCGTCATCGGGCACGATGTCGAGCAGCACGGTCACCCGCGCAGTGCCCACGGTGACCGCAATGCTTTGGTGCAACTGGGCATGCAACTGCTGTTCACTGCGACGCACAAACTCGCTGGCGGTTTTGACCAGGGTGTTGAAGGCGTTGACGTCGAGGGGCTTGGGATTTTTCTTGTCACGCCCCATGGTCCAGGGCCCGATCAGCGCGGGCTCGGCGGCACCGTCTTTGGTCATGGCTACGGCCCAGCCGTCATCGTCGTCATTCTTGATCACGCTGGCGGTCCAGCCGTTGTCACGCCACAGGCGGGGTTGTTCGATTTTGGCGTCAGGATCGGGGAGAAATTCAGTCACAAGAGGGGGTATTTCGGTCAGAGGGCAGTGCGAAGAAGAGCGTGCAATTTTAGCTGCCGCACCGTGGTCAAGCCGGCCCTGACCGCTTGGGCCCAAATCCGGACAGCCTGCGGGGGTTTGACGAAGTCTGGATACTCGCCCCACCTGAAAGGGGAGTAGCGACCTTGTTGCCGGCTGGCAACGAGCGCGTGTGTTTCGTCAATACGTTGCCATTCAACACGGCAGCCGGAGCACATAGAGGGGCTTGAGCAGGCCTTCTCCCGCAAGACCTTTTGGCGCGCACCTGCGTTTTCCAATTTATACAAGGTCTTGTTATGCAAACTATTGCGCCCCTATGGCTGTGGGCCACCTTCATTGGTATCGTTCTCGTTTCCCTGTTCATCGATTTTGTGGTCCTTAAAAAGCAGGGCGCGCATGACATTGGCGTCAAAGAGGCGCTTAACTGGTCACTGATTTGGGTCGCCCTGAGCTTTATGTTCAATGGCCTGTTCTGGTGGGCTGTAAAAGACAGCACGGGTTCCGTTGAAATCGCCAACACCAAGGCGCTGGAGTTTTTGACTGGTTACCTGATTGAAAAATCACTGGCCGTGGACAACATTTTTGTCTTCCTGCTGATCTTTACCTACTTTGCGGTGCCCTCGCACTTCCAGAAGCGGGTGTTGATGATCGGCATCATCGGTGCCATCGTGCTGCGCACCATCATGATTCTGGTGGGCGGTTGGCTGCTGGCTGAGTTTCACTGGATCTTGTATGTGTTCGGGGCCTTTTTGATCCTGACCGGCGTGAAGATGTGGTGGGCCGCCGGCAAGGAGCCATCTCTGGACGACAACCCGGCCTTGAAACTGCTGCGCAGAATCCTGCCGGTCAGTAAAAACTACGATGGCGAGAAGTTCTGGACCGTGGAAAACGGCCAAAAAATCGCCACGCCGCTGCTGATGGTGATTTGCCTGGTGGCCCTCACCGACGTGATTTTTGCCGTGGACTCGATCCCTGCGATCTTCGCCATCACCAAAGACCCCTTTATTGTGTTGACCAGCAATGTCTTTGCGATTCTGGGCCTGCGCGCCATGTACTTTTTGCTGGCAGCCGTGGCCAACAAGTTCCACTTGCTGAACTACGGGCTGGCCGTGATTCTGGTGTTCATTGGTACCAAGATGTGCCTGATTGATATCTTCAAGATCCCGGTGAGCGTGTCTTTGGGCGTGGTGGTTGGCATTCTGGCAGTCACGATGCTGCTGAGCCTGCGTTCGGCGCCGGCGGATGTGAAGCACTGA
>JBIIVW010000134.1:0-9316 GCA_044339205.1 Rhodoferax sp.
ATGCCCAGCTGATGGTCATCAAACAGCGTGATGCCAATGCTGGGCGTGCTGTGGTGCTCCTGCAGGCCCAGGCGGTACGACTGGTTCAGGTTCTGCAGGATTTTTCGACCAACGCTTTCGGCCTGGGAAGCGGCCTCGACCGGGTCATTGCTGAGATTGCTCAACATCACCACAAATTCATCCCCGCCCAGGCGGGCAACCGTATCGGCCTCGCGCACGCATTCGCCAAGGCGAATCGCGACCTGCCTGAGCAATCGATCCCCCATGTCGTGGCCCTGGGTGTCGTTCAGGTCCTTGAAGTTATCCAGATCAATGAACAACAAGGCGCCCATGAGGCCATCGCGACCGCTGTTGTGCAGAGCGTGCTGCAGGCGATCCATCAACAAGCGCCGGTTGGGCAGCCCCGTGAGCACGTCATAAAAAGCCAGCCGCTCGATCCGCTCCTCGGCCTGTTTGCGGCTGGTGATGTTACGGCCGATGCCACGGTAACCTCTGAACACGCCCCGCTCGTCAACGATGGGCTCGCCGCTGGTTGACCTCCAGATGCGCCCGCCCTGCGCATCCAGCCCCAGCAACTCAAGATCATGAAAACTCTGGTGCGCCTGCAATACGGCACGGTGGGCCGCCCAGTCTTTTTCGGTCATGTTCATGGCACCCACCTCCCACCGCGTCAGGCCCACGCTGTCCAACCTGGTGCTCCCTGTTGCCCCGACAAAATGCCCCTCAAAGCGCACAAATCTGAACTCCGTATCCTGCTCCCAATACCAGTCGGAGGACAGCGCCGTCAGCGCTCTGAACCGGGCTTCACTCTGCCTGAGTTGCTCTTCGGCCAGTTTGCGCGGCGTGATGTTGGTGGTGAACCCGTTCCACAACACCGCCCCTGTCGCCTCCCGCTCGGGCCGGGCCTGCCCTTGCAGCCAACGCACTTCACCATCGTCAAACAGCAAACGGTATTCGTGACTCCAGGCGCTGAGATTGCGGGCAGAGGCGCGGATGGACGCGATGAACGCCCCAACATCATCCGGGTGATGCATGTGCAGGGTGCACGTGGCATCCCGCATGATGTCCTCTTGCGAGAATTCGCGGTACAACTCCTGCACCGAGCTGCTGATGAACGGAAACTCATACTGGCCATCGGGTTTGAGCCGAAACTGAAACACCGCACCAGGCACGCTGCTGGTAATTTTCTGGACAAACTCCAGGCGCTCCTGGAGCGCCTGGGTCGCCTGACGCTCCACGGTCACGTCCTGGACCACCCCAAACGCCATCGTGTCGGCTCCTTCCTCCGAGAGGTGCAACATGCGCGTGCGCATCCAGTGAAGGCTGCCATCCGAATGAAACCACCGGTATTCCAGCATCTCGCCATCGACCTGGTGGCGGGCGTCATCGAACTTTTGTTGGTCGTCAGGATGGATGGCGCGGCGCCCGGCGACGCGGTCCAGCACCGTTCCAGGCTCGACCCTGCATAACCGGTACATGCCGTTGGACCATCGCACGCTGCGGGGATCATCGCCCGACGTCCAGTAGCCTACGTCAGCCAGTTGTTCCATGGACTCAAACAACCTGACTTGCTGATTGAGTCGCTCATTGGTGGCCTTGAACAACTGCTTGCTGGCCAGCAAGGCGGCCTGCACCTCGCGCTCGGCCGTCACGTCCTGCCAGTAACTTAAATAAAAAGCTGATCCACCGATTTCAATGCTGGAGGCATTGAGCAGCAAAATCAACTTTTTCCCGTCCGGGCGGGTGTAGGGCACATCCAGGTTGCGCAAGCGACCCGTTTGACCCGTGGACTTGATCGTGGCATCACGTTGGGAAGTGTCGGCCCACACGCCAACCTCAATCGAGGTGCGCCCGATCACGGCCTGCAAAGACAGGCCGGTCAGGAGCGACCACTCCTCGTTCACATCGACATACATGCCATCGTCCACACGACTCAACGCAATGGCTGCCGGACTTTGGTTGAACACGACCGACAACTGTTCCTGGGAGCGCATCGCCAGGGTCCGCGTTTCATCCGCACCTGCGCTGTCCCAAAACTTCACGGCCACCCGCCCTGGTGCCAATTGAAAAGCCAGGCAATTGAACGCCTTACCCGACAGGTAGCCCTCGCCCAGCAGGCTCAGGGGCCCCAGCACGCCACCCACAAGAGCAAGGTTTCGCAAGCCCGCAGGAATAGGGGTCGCGCTCAGGCCTGGAAAAACACTGAAAAAATCATGCCCAATCAAGGCCGTGCAGGCCCGACCGAGCAGGGTTTCGGCCATGGCGTCCAGCGAGGCCAACGCCAACGTACCATCGTCGTGCAGCGCCAGCTGAAAATTACCGATCAGGGAGCCCGATGCATCAGCCACCGCCTGCAAACGACGCTGGGCTTGCAACAACTCAGCTTGAAGGCGTTGCACCTCTTCAAGAGCATTCGGCAAGGCAGAAGTCATATCGCAATACGGACCCGGGTGATGTCAATTTAGCCCCAGATTGTGCCGCAAGCGACGTAGGGGCAAACCCTCGGTGCCCGTCCCGCTGTGGCAGGAATGAACCCGTTTGCCTGGGCTATCCCGATCAAAAAACATTGATCGGGGACGTGAGGCAGCCCGCACCCACATGTCTGGAGCAGGTGCCGCCAGCGTCACTCAAAGGTGGGCAAAGCAGGCTTGGCAACGGGTTTGCCCGCTGCAGCCCAGGCATCAAAGCCGCCGGCAATCGACTTGACATGGAGGTAACCCATGTCATGCAAGGCGCAGGCGGCCAGAGCGGCGCGGCCACTGGTCTTGCAATACAACACGATCTTGAGATCACGCGAACTCAAGGCCGGGTTGCTGCTGAGCTTGAACTCGAGCATGCCGCGAGATACATGCACCGCGCCGGGCAGGTGGCCCGCGGCGAATTCATCCTGCTCCCGGACATCCAGCAAGACATCGGCCTCGCGAATAGCGTCGTCGGCTTGCGCCAAAGGCACCTCTTGAACGCGTGTTTTGGCGGCGGCAACAAGGTCGTGTGCAGTTTTCATGGGGGCCTCTTTAAATAAGTGGTTGTGGATATATGCCATATCTTAATGCCCACTGTGCAGCTTGGCATGAATACGCCGCGTGGTCCACCACACCGCCCACAGCACCACCGGCACCAGCGCGCCTGCGGCCATTTCGGGGTTGATGGGTACCCCCGCCGCCTTGAGCGCCTTGCTGCCATAGAGCAACAGGCTGATGACGTAATACGAGATGGCGGCAATCGACAGGCCTTCCACCGTGCTTTGCAGGCGCAACTGCATCTCTTGCCCGCGCGTGAGCTTTTCCAGCAACTGCTGGTTTTGCACCTCGGTGGCAATGTCCACCCGTGTGCGCAGCAAGGCGCTGGTGCGCGACACCCGCTCCGACAACGACGCCAGGCGCTGCGCCGTGGCCGCCACCGTGGCCATGGCCGGCGAAAGGCGGCGCTGCATGAATTCACCCAGCGTCTGGGTGCCTGAAATGGCTTTCTCGCGCAGCTCGGTCAGGCGCTGGCCCACCAGAGTGTCATAGGCGCGGGTGGCCGAGAAACGAAAATTGTGCTCGGCAATCGCCCGCTCCACCCGGGCCGCCAGCGACACCAGGGTGTCCAGCAACTCCTGGTCGGAGGCCGACTTGTTTTCAAGCCGTGCGGTGATGGTGGCCAACGCCATTTCCGATTCAGCCAGCATCGGTGCCAGTTGCTTGGCCACTGGCAAGCCGCGCAGCGCCAGCAAACGGTAGGTCTCCAGCTCCAGCAGGCGCTGCGAGATGCGGCTCGCACGCGTCTCGCTGGTGCCGGGCGGCGCAATTACCAGCATGCGCTCAAAGCCATCGTCGCCAATGCGGAACTCGGTGACCACACACGAATGCCCGGTCACGGGCTTGGCCGCGCCTTGCACCTCCGCCGCCTGCATGGCGTCGGGCGCCGAGCCCAGTTGCGACGCCACCACGGCACGCTCACCAAACCAGGTTTTGCCCCGGGCCATCAGGGCCTGCGCGTCCGACAAGTCCCCCAACACCATGGCCATCTGGATGGCCGCCACCGTGCGTCCGGGAATACGGCTCAACCAGTCAGGGTTGACCACCGGTACATTGAACAGTTGGGGGTCCGACGCACCCAAAAACGCGCCCTCAGGCAAAGCCTGCACGATGGAATACCGCGTGAACTCGGTATGCCGCTCCCACTTGACGGTGTAGCCCTCAAAGCGCAGACGCAAAAAATTGCCTTGCATCCGCTCCAGCGGCAGGTCCTGCTGGCCTGGCAGTTCACGCAAGTGCTGGCACTCCATTTCGCGGCTGACCTCGTCATTGAGAACGGCCACATACACAATCAGTGCCGGCAGGCGCACCCGGGCCGACGGCCGAGCGTGCACCTCGTTATGCAGCGTGGTGCGCAGTGCGTCATCGGGCGGGAGCCAGGAGGTCGGTGGAGTGATCAAGTTCATGGCCACCATTATGAAGATGAGTGAGCCTCCCTAGGCTGACCGCACCGTTTCAAATGCCACCAGACAAAGCCGGACTTCAGCGCCTGTGGCAGCATTGTCGGCTTGACATCTCTACTGACCCGACGAGTACGGCCTGCCGCCCAACACACTCCCAACCTATGAATGACCTGAACGTATCTGGCACCGCCCTTGTGGCCTGCTCCTTTGACCCGCTCACCGGTTACTTTCGGGATGGCTGCTGCCAGACCGACGAGCAAGACCACGGCACCCACGTGGTGTGTGCCCGCGTGACAGCGGAGTTTCTGAACTACTCGTTGAGCCGGGGCAACGACCTGATGACGCCCCGCCCGGAGCACCGGTTTGCGGGGCTCAAGCCCGGTGACCGCTGGTGCTTGTGCGCCCTGCGCTGGAAAGAAGCACTTGAAGCCGGTGTTGCACCGCCAGTGCATCTTGAGGCCACCCACGCCAAGGCGCTGAGCGTGGTGACCCTGGCGCAATTGCAGGCGCATGCGCTTTAAACGGGTTCGACCATGAACCCCCTGCAACCCAAGAAACTGCTGCTGACCAAATGGACGGCTGTGAAGCCCGTGGCCCGCAACAAGCACTTTTTGGTCTCCAAAGTCATCCAGCCCGAACCCCCGGCGCTTGCCCCTGAATGGGTCGAGATCGAGGCCGTGCACTCCAAAACCGTCAAACGCATCCACTGGCAAGAGTTGCGCGACACCACCCTGTGGCGCCAGGGCTGGGTTTAAGCCAAGCAATGAAGATGTCCAAACCAACCCCATCCCCCGCCCCCTTCTCCAACCCGGCAGACACCTGGAACAGCCGGTTTGCGCAAGACGATTTTGTTTTTGGCCGGGAGCCCAATGCCTGGCTGCGCGAGCATGCCCCGGTGTGGCAAGCCCCGGCGCGCATCCTGTGTGTGGCCGACGGCGAGGGCCGCAACAGCGTCTGGCTGGCCCGCCAGGGCCATGCGGTGGACGCCTTCGACATCTCGGAGGTGGGCGTCGCTAAAGCACAGCGCCTGGCGCGTGAACACCAGGTGTCGGTGAATTTTGCTGTGGCCGACTGCGACAGTTTTGCCTGGCCAGAGGCGTATTACGACGGCGTGGCGGCCATCTTTGTGCAGTTTGCCGACCCGGCTTTGCGGGAGCGCCTGTTTGACAATATCGTGAAAACGCTCAAGCCGGGCGGCACACTGGTGCTGCACGGCTACACGCCCAAGCAGCTGGAATGCAAAACGGGCGGGCCACCGGTTTTGTCGCACCTGTACACCGAGGCACACTTGCGGGAGTCCTTTGCGGCGCTCGACATTCAGGTGCTGCGCGAGTATGAGGAAGACGTCAACGAAGGCCAGGGCCATCGGGGACATTCGGCGTTGATTGGTTTGGTGGCGCGTCGTTAAACTACTTTTTTCTTCAAAGCCCATTGGGGCCCTCACGCCAAAGCCCTTTCAGGTTGCAGTGACAGGCCAAGTGGGCAAATTTTCAGCAGATCCGCAAGCCACTTGATGCAAAAAAAGATTTCTCCGTCAGCCACCGCCAATGCGGTGCCTGAGCACACCCCCATGATGCAGCAGTATTTCGGGCTCAAGGTGGACTACCCCGACACCCTGCTCTTCTACCGCATGGGTGATTTCTACGAGCTTTTTTATGCGGATGCTGAAAAAGCCGCCCGCCTGCTCAACATCACCCTGACCCAGCGCGGGCAATCCGGTGGGCAACCCGTGAGCATGGCCGGTATACCGTTTCACTCGGTGGACACCTACCTGGCCCGGCTCATCAAGCTGGGCGAGTCGGTGGCCATCTGCGAACAGATCGGCGAGCCCACCGGCAAGGGGCCGGTGGAGCGCAAAGTGGTACGGGTGGTCACGCCCGGCACGCTGACCGACATGGAGCTGCTCAATGACAAGACCGAGTCGCTCTTGCTGGCGGTGCATCAGGGCCCGCGCACCACTTGCGGCCTGGCCTGGCTGAGCGTGACGCAGGGTGAAGTGCACTTGGCGGAGTGCAGCGCCGACGAGTTGGTGGAGTGGGTCTTGCGCATCAGCCCCGGCGAACTAATTTTTAGCGCGGGGGCCACACCCGCGTTCGAGGCCCGGTTGCGCAGCGGGCAAGCCCCAGGCGCACTCAGCATCACCGTGCGGCCCGACTGGCAGTTTGACGCCGGCTTGGGCGAGCGCACCTTGCTGACCCAACTCAAGGCGGCCAGCCTGCTGCCGTGGCAAGCGCAAGATTTACCCCTGGCCCATGCGGCAGCCGCCGCCTTGCTCAGCTACGCGGAACACACCCAGGGCCGGGCGCTGACCCACATCCACAGCGTGCGCGTGCAGCGCAACGATGAGTTGATAGACCTGCCGCAAACCACCCGGCGCAATCTGGAACTCACCCAAACCCTGCGCGGCGAGGACAAACCCACGCTGTTTTCATTGCTGGACACCTGCATGACCGGCATGGGCAGCCGCCTGCTCAAAAACTGGCTGCTCGCGCCCCGGCGTGACCGCAGCGAGGCCCGCCAGCGCCTGCGCGCCATCAGCGCCTTGCAGGCAGGCGATGCGCTGGCCGCCCACACGGGCGTGTGGGTCGGCTTACGCGATCACCTCAAGGGCAGCACCGATGTTGAGCGCATTACCGCCCGCATTGCCTTGCGCCAGGTGCGCCCGCGTGAACTGGTGGCCCTGCAGCAGACAATTCAAAAAACAGAGCTACTCAGACATATAACACGCCGGCTAGAGCCTGATTTGGTTGATATTTCGACTGATTTACTGCCCCCACCCGGTTGCGCCGAGTTATTGACCCGCGCCATTGATGCCGAGCCCGCCGCACTGGTGCGTGATGGCGGTGTGATTGCGGGCGGCTTTGATGCCGACCTGGATGAGCTGCGCGCCATCCAGACCAACTGCGACAGCTTTTTGCTCGACCTGGAGGTGCGCGAAAAAGCCCGCACCGGCATTGCCAACCTGCGGGTGCAGTTCAACAAGGTGCATGGCTTCTTTATTGAGGTCACTCAGGGGCAAATCGACAAAGTGCCCGACGACTACCGCCGCCGCCAAACGCTCAAAAACGCGGAGCGTTTCATCACCCCCGAACTCAAAGCGTTTGAAGACAAAGCCCTGAGCGCCCAAGAGCGCGCATTGGCCCGCGAAAAGTGGCTCTATGAGCAGGTGCTGGACCAACTGCAAGCGCATGTCCCAGCGCTCACCCGTCTGGCCCGCGCCCTGGCCACGCTGGACGCGCTGTGCGCCCTGACCGAGCGCGCCCTGACGCTGGACTGGTGCGCCCCGCAGTTTGTGAAAGAGCCCTGTCTGGACATCACCCAGGGCCGCCACCCGGTGGTGCAGGCCCGCCTGGCTGAAACGAGCAGCGGTGCCTTCATCGCCAACGACACGCGCCTGGGACCCAAGCAGCGCATGCAGATCATCACCGGCCCCAACATGGGCGGCAAATCCACCTATATGCGCCAGATTGCGGTGATTGTGCTGCTGGCCAGCATGGGCTCCCATGTGCCTGCAACCGCCTGCCGACTCGGCCCGATTGACGCCATCCACACCCGCATTGGCGCGGCCGATGACCTGGCCAACGCCCAGTCCACCTTCATGCTGGAGATGCTGGAGGGCGCGCAAATCCTGCACGCCGCCACGCCTAACTCGCTGGTGCTGATGGACGAGATTGGCCGGGGCACCAGCACCTTTGACGGGCTGGCGCTGGCCTCGGCTATTGCCACGCACCTGCACGACAAAACCCAGGCCTACACGCTCTTTGCCACCCACTACTTTGAACTGACCGAGTTTCCGGCCAATCACCACGCAGCCATCAATGTGCACGTGAGCGCGGCCGAGTCGGGCCGCGACATCGTCTTTTTGCACGCTATTGAACCCGGCCCAGCCAGCAAGAGCTATGGTATTCAGGTGGCCAAACTCGCCGGTATGCCTGCCGGGGTTGTCAATCAGGCCCGCCACACGCTGGAGGCGCTAGAAGCCCAGGCCACCCAGAACCAGGCGCAGGTGGATTTGTTTGCTGAACCCACGGCCGCCCCAAGCGCCGAGGTCAGTGCGGTTGAGACGGCACTGCACGCCATCAACCCCGATGACCTGAGCCCCCGCGAGGCGCTGGAGGCGTTGTATCAGTTGAAGAAACTCACAAACAAAGTATAGAAATTGTTTCAATATAATTCACAGATGACTACTTTCCAACGCTTTCGCAACAAGTACCGATTGCAATTGCGTGAGAAAGACCATGAACCCATGCATGTGCACTTGGTGGGCGGAGAAGTCAACGCCAAGTTTGACCTGGCAACTTTGGAATTGATGGCCGGAACGTTGCCCGCAGGTTTAAAAGCTGAGGTAACTGATTGGCTTCGCAGCCATCAGGCAGATTTGATTAAGGAGTGGAACAAATGGCAACGATGAAACGCCCCCGCCTGGAATCTGTGCAGGCACTAACTGACTACCGGTTACAGCTGGTCTTTCGTGATGGCAGTGCCTACACGGTGTCGCTGGCCAACTCGTTTGACAAATTCCCGGGCTTGGGACCATTGCAAGACAAGGCCGCTTTTGCCAACGCGCAAATCATAGAAGGCGAAGGCTGGACCGTGGAGTGGCCTGAGCTGGATATTCAAATCGGTGCAGACACTTTGTGGCTGGACGCCAGAGCCCAAAATGCAATAGATGAAAACACCCGGGTTTTCACCCGATGGCGTGCCGAAAATGGACTGACCCTGACCCAGGCCGCCCAGGCGCTGGGCATGACGCCACGCACCATGAGCGCCTACGGCACCGGATCTCGCCCCGTGCCGCGCTATGTCGCACTCGCCTGCAAAGGCTGGGAAGCCGAACACCGCCGGCAGGCGTGACTGCCAAACCCGACCTCTCACCCATTTTTTTCTTTTCAA
>JBIIVW010000388.1:0-2598 GCA_044339205.1 Rhodoferax sp.
GCATGCTGTTCGCCAACAGTGCCGAGCAACGCCCGCTGACCCGGGTGTTTGCCACCCACATGCACCCCGACCACATCGGCATGGCCGGCTGGCTCACGCGCAAGTTCAAATGCCGCCTGTGGATGACCCGCATGGAGTACCTTAACTGCCGCGTGCTCACGGCCGATTCAGGCCGCGAGGCGCCCGCCGATGCCGTGTTGTTCTATCGCCGTGCGGGCTGGAGTGACGCCGCTATTGAGAACTACCAGGCGCGTTTTGGCAACTTTGGCAAGTACATCCACGCCTTGCCCGACAGCTACCGGCGCATGGTGGATGGTGAGGAAATTCGCATTGGCGCCCACACCTGGCGGGTGATTGTGGGCACCGGCCATTCGCCCGAGCATGCCTGCCTGTATTGCCCAGACCTCAAGCTGCTGATCTCGGGCGACCAGGTGCTGCCGCGCATCTCGTCCAATGTGTCGGTGCACCCCACCGAGCCCGATGCCGACCCGATGCGGGAGTGGCTGGAGTCCCTTGACAAGCTCAAGCGCGAGGTGCCCGATGACGTGCTGGTTTTGCCTTCGCACAACGACTGCTTTCGCGGTCTGCACGCCCGGCTGGACTACCTGGCCGCGTCCCAGCACCGCACGCTGGACCGTTTGCGCAAAACACTGCAGGAACCCTGCCGTGCCGTGCAGGTGTTTGTTGCCCTGTTTGGCCGCGTCATTGAGGAGACCGACGGCGGCCTGCTCAACCTCGCCACTGGCGAGAGCATCGCGTGCCTGAATTACCTGGTGCACCGGGGCGAGGCCCGCCGCACGCTTGACGCGCAAGGCGTCGCCTGGTATCAAATGATCTGATTCAAACCATCACAACAGGAGATGACTATGCAGGAGAGAGCGATGCCCCAAGGTGCCCAAAGGCCGGTTGACCGCCTGATTTCGATCTATGCGGAGAGCCACCGCAACCCCACCAATGAAGTCATTCATTTCATTTGCGTGCCGGTGATCGTTTTTTCATTTTTGGGCCTGATCTGGGCGCTGCATCCGTTGGCAGCGGTGGCGGTCATGCTGTTGTCGCTGGGGTATTACTTCACGCTCTCTAGGTCGTTTGGTGTGGGCATGTTGCTGATGTCAGGCGCCATGCTTTGGGTGCTGACCGTGCTGCCGCAGGCGCAGGTTCTGCCGATTTCGGTCGGTGTGTTTGTGGTGGCCTGGATCGGCCAGTTCATCGGGCACAAGATCGAAGGCAAGAAGCCCTCATTTTTTGATGATCTGCGTTTCTTGTTGATCGGCCCGCTGTTTGTGCTGAGCTTCCTGTATCGCCGCTTGCGCATCAGCTACTGAACACCGATTGACCTTATGACCATTGCAATCTTTGGCGCTGGCTCGATCGGCGCCTATGTGGGCGGTGCATTGCTGGCCAGCGGGGCCGATGTGGTGCTGATCGGGCGCGCCCGGATGCAGGCCAGCGTGGCTCGGCATGGCCTGACGCTCACCGATCTCAACGGCTACCGCAGCCAGCTCACGCCTGACCAGGTGCCTTACACGCAAGACCCTACCGCACTGGCCACGGCAGAGTTGATCTTGGTCACCGTCAAGAGCGGCGACACGGCCACCGCCGCGCAAACCATCCGGGCCCATGCGCGACCCACAGCCACCGTGCTCAGCTTACAAAATGGCATTGGCAATGCCGACACCCTGCGCGCGGCCTTGCCGGGCTGGACCGTGCTGGCGGGTATGGTGCCGTTCAATGTGGTGCAACTGCCTGAAGGTGGGTTGCACCGGGGCACCGAGGGCGAGATGATGGTGGAGGCATCACCTGCCTTGGCGCCCTGGCATGCGGCCTTCAGCACGGCGCAGGTGCCGCTGGTGGAGCGGGCGGACTTTGCTGCCGTGCAATGGGGCAAGCTCTTGTTGAACCTCAACAACCCGGTGAACGCGCTGTCAGGCCTGCCCCTTAAAACCGAGCTATCGCAGCGCGCCTATCGGCGCTGCCTGGCGCTGTTGATTGACGAGGCGCGGGTGGTCCTGCGTGCGGCCAGCATTCATCCGGCCAAGGTGGCGCGCGTGGGGCCGGGTCTGCTGCCCACGCTGCTGCGCTTGCCTGATGCGCTGTTTACGCGGGTGGCCGCCGCCATGCTGCGCATTGACCCGCAAGCGCGCTCCTCCATGTGGGAAGACCTGCAGGCCGGGCGCCGCACCGAGGTGGACTACCTCAATGGTGCGGTCGTCAAGCTGGCGCAGTCGCAGGGGCTCAATGCCCCGGCCAATGAGCGCACGGTGGCCCTGATGCGCGCTGCCGAGGCGGGTACGCAGCCGGCGCTCAGCGGCACGGCCTTGTGGCAAGCGCTGACCCGCTGAAGAGGCCCCACCGCTGCCTGTGCACGCCGGGAATTCCTAAATGCGATAAACTCTCATTTGCATTGGGGCCCATCCCGTGCGGGTTATCCATTTTCAGAGGTCGTCTTCATGCTGTTGTCTCAACTCCCCAATGGGGCCCGCGCGCACGTCGTGGGGGTGATTGCAGGGGCGGCCGAGGTGGGCGTGGCCACGCTGCGCCGGCTGGGCGAGTTGGGCTTTATCGGGGGTGAGCCGGTGCAGGTGCTGCGCCGTGGCC
>JBIIVW010000135.1:0-9266 GCA_044339205.1 Rhodoferax sp.
TTGGTGTCATCCTTGGAAAAAACACAGGAGACAGTGATGGCCCATGAAAGTATTCGAGTGATCCGGGATGAACATGCCGCCTTGGCCGCCATGCTGCGGTCACTTGGCATGATGGTGGATCGGGGCCCCGCGGATGAGCCGGAAAACTTCTTTGATGTGCTTCGAGCGATGCTGTTTTACATCGACGAGTTTCCGGAACGGTTACATCATCCCAAGGAGTCCGAGTTGTTGTTTCCTCCGGTAGGCCGCCTGGCTCCAGAAACTCTGGACGTGATCGACCGGCTGGAGCAAGACCACTTGAAAGGGGAGTCCAGTGTGCGCGAGCTGCAGCACCTGTTATTAGCCTGGGAGTTGGTGGGCGACTCCAGGCGGTCCGCTTTTGATGAAGCGGCCAAACGCTACGTCAATTTTTACCTGGACCACATGCGTCTGGAAGAAACCGTCATCCTTCCTGTGGCACAACGCGTGCTTGGCGATGCCGAGTGGAAGGCGCTTGACGCTGCCTTCGCTGTTAACTGCGATCCATTAACCGGAAAATATCCACGTGACCCGGCCTATGACCGCCTTTTTACCCGCATCGTGATGCGGGCGCCCGCGCCCATCGGGTTGGGCGAAGCTTAAAGCGGCTATCTTGCCTGGCTGAGCTTTACAGCCAGGTTTCGGATACCTGATTGGGTTTGGCTGCCTGGGGCGCTATTCGTTGGTTCCAGGCTTTCTTGCACAATGCAAGACACCATGCCGACTTCTCACCTGACCGCTCACCCTCCCTTGAAGCACATTGTCTGGCTCGCCCTGGCGCTATCCACCGGGGCGGCGCTCTCTTTGGGTATCACACGGTTTTCATATGGTTTGTTGCTGCCTCCCATGCGGGCGGACCTGGACTGGTCCTATACGCTGGCTGGCGCCATGAACACGGTGAATGCGCTGGGTTACTTGCTGGGTGCCTTGGTGACGCCAGGCTTGTTGCATCGCCATGGGGCTTCTCGTGTACTTTTGGTCGGCGCTGCGTTGGCCAGTCTCTTCATGGGTTTGAGCGGTTTTTTTACCGATACCACTTTTCTTTTGGCACAGCGACTGCTGGCGGGTGTGGCCAGTGCGCTGGTATTTATTGCAGGTGGCCTGCTGGCAGCGCGGTTGGGTGCACTGCAGCCTGAACGGGGAGGATTTTTGATCGGGCTGTATTACGGCGGGACGGGCTTTGGCATTGTGCTGTCTGCCTTGTTGGTGCCTGTTGTTCTGGCGGTCGTCGGGGAGGTGCCGCATGGCTGGGCTTGGGCCTGGTGGGCTTTGGCCCTGGCCTGTGGAACGGTGACAGTGCTACTGCTTTGGCCCGCCCGGGTCTTATTGCAGCTGGCGCCTGTGACGGCGACGGGTGGCAGCACTGCAGTGGCGTTCAGTTGGCGTCCGCTCGGCTTTGCCCTGGCGGGTTACGCGATGTTTGGTGTGGGCTACATCGGTTATATGACGTTTGTGATCGCGCTATTGAAAGAGCAAGGCGCCAGCGGCACAGAAATCACGGTTTTTTATGCGCTTTTGGGGCTGGCTGTGCTGGCGTCATCGCGCATTTGGGCGCGCATGCTGGACCGGTACAAGGGCGGTCAGGTCCTGGCGCTGTTGTGCGCCTTGCTGGGGCTGGCGACGGTGTTGCCGGCACTGACCTCAGCCTGGCCAGTGATCATCGCCTCGGGGGTGCTGTTTGGTGCGGTGTTTTTGTCGTTGGTGGCATCAACGACTGCTCTGGTGCGGCACAACCTGCCGCAGGCAGCCTGGGCCAAGGGCATCAGCGCCTTCACCATTGTGTTTGCAGCGGGTCAGATTGTGGGTCCAACCGTGGTGGGCTGGATTGCGGACGGCCCCGGCGGGCTGGCTCGGGGTCTGGTGTTTTCCGCAATCGCCCTGTGGTTGGGAGCAGCCCTGGCCTGGCGCCAGCGTGCCTTGTAACTTCAACCTGGCTTGCTGTCAGGGCTTGGGCTGTTTGCTCAGATCGGGTCCGCCCTTGGCACGGGCATCGGCGATGTCGGCTTCTGCCAGGCGTCCCTGTACCCGGTAGGCGCGGGCCAATCGGGCCCAGCCTTCCAGATCATCGGGGTTGGATTTGAGGCGTTGTGCCAGCCGCTCTACCATCTCGTTGATTTTTTCCGGTGTCATGGCGCCTACGGCCGCCGGGTCGACGGGGGGCATCTGGCCCATCTTGGCCCGAGCGTCGTCAATGTTGGCCTGTATCTGCAGTGCATCGGGCGAGCCGGGTTGCAGCAAGGCCAATAATTTTTCCCACTGGGCTGCTGCGCCAGCAAAGTCATTGTTTTGGTACGCCGCCACGCCGGAGACCATCAGGCCGGTAGGGTGCTGTGGCGCCAGGACCAGAGCTTGTTTGACCAGTGCCAGTGGCTTGCCCTCAAAGCGGTTGTCGGCACGCAGGGCCAACAGTTCGGCGTAATCCACCAGCAGATCCGGGTCGGCATTGACAAAATCGCCGGCTTTAACGAAGGCCTGTTCGGCTTCATCCAGCCGTCCCATTACCTTGTAGGAGCGTGCCAGCATGGCCCAGCCCTGGGGGTTGTCGGGATTGGCTTTCAGGCGCGCAGCCAGCGTGTCCACCATCTGGATGACTTGCGCGGCACTGGGTGCCGCCGGGGGCGGGCTCATGGCGGCGGGGTTGCCCAGCCAGACATACATGGCGGCAGCGCCTGCAGGCATCACCATGGCAATCATCCAGGCGGTGCGTTTGGCGGTCCAGAAACCGGATGGTTGTTGTATCAGTGGGGCGGCTGATTCGTCGGTATCGTCCAGCAGACGCAGTTGCAGTTCGTCCCGGGCCGCCTCATGCTCGGCAGGGCCGATCCGTCCGTTGGCGAGGTCGCGCTCGAGGGCTTCAAGCTGATCACGGTAAATGGCGGTATTGAGGCGCTGGCTGGAAACCCCGTCCGGAGGCGCCGGGCGCAACAGAGGATAGAGCACGCAGGCGACTGCCAGCAGCGTGATGATCGCTGCGATGGCGATGAAAATACTCATTTGGGGAGTTCCGTATCTTGGAGAAGTGCCATGGCTTTGGCACGTTGAGCCGCATTGAGCCCCTTGGGTTGCTTGCTGTTCTGGCTCTGGCGCACCATGCGTATCAACACCACCACAGCGCCAACGAGCAATACAAACGGGCCAAACCACAGCAGCCAGGTCGCCGGTTTGACCGGTGGGCGGTAAAGTACAAATTCACCATAGCGGCTGACCATGAAATCCATGATCTCGGCATCGGTCTTGCCGTCTTTGATGAGTGTGCGAAGTTCACGGCGCAGGTCCAGCGCGAGGTCGGCCCGGGAGCCAGCGAGAGACTCATTTTGGCAAACCAGGCAGCGGAGCTCTTGCGAGATGCCGATCAGGCGTTTTTCAACCACCGGGTCTTCGGCCAGTGGCAGGGCCTCATTGGCGTAAGCGGGGAGAGCGCACTGCAGCGCCAGCAGGAGGGTGAGCCAAAACTTCATTTTTGCAGCTCCCGGATGAGCGGCACGATGGTGTCGCGCAGCGCTTCAACGGTGACGGGGCCGATGTGTTTGTAGCGAATCATGCCGGCCTTGTCGATCAGGAAGGTCTCAGGCACGCCATAAACACCAAAGTCAATGCCGATACGCCCATCGCGGTCGGTGATCGTCACGTCGTAGGGGTCACCATGGCGGGCCAGCCACTTCAGACCGTCGGCAGGAACGTCCTTGTAATCCAGGCCAATGAGGGGCGCCGTTTTGGTTTTGGCGAAATCCATCAATACCGGATGCTCTTGCCGACAGGCCACGCACCACGATGCCCAGACGTTGAGCAGCCAGACCTGGCCCAGCATGTCTTTGGCGGCAAACTGTTTGTCGGGCGCCATCAGTTGCGGGGCGACAAAGGTGGGCGCGGGTTTGTTGATCAAGGGCGACGGCACCACGCTGGGGTCACGGGTCAACCCAATCGCCAGGAACACCACCAGCACGGCAAACACGCCCAGCGGGATCAACGCTTTTTTCATGCGGCCACGCCGGAGATACTGGCGGTGGAAGCAGCCTTTTTCTTGCGGTAGCGCCGATCCAGTGCGGCCATGGTGCCACCGAGTGCCATCAACAAAGAGCCACCCCAGATCCAGTTGACAAAAGGCTTGTGATAGACCCGCATGGCCCAAGCCGGGTTGGGACCGTCTTCAAGTCGTTCACCCAGGGACACGTAAACGTCGCGAGTGATACCGCTGTCAATGGCGGCTTCGGTCATGGGCATGGTGGACGAGAAATAAGTCCGCTTCTCGGGATACATCATTCTGATGACTTTGCCATCCTTGATCAGTTCCACATCGCCCTGGTCGGCCCGGTAATTGGGGCCGGGTACTTCCCGGATACCGGTCAGGCGAAAGGTGTAGCCGCCCACGGCTACGGTGTCGCCCATGGCCATGCGCACGTCTTTCTCGGTCTCGTAACCCGTGACCATGGTGACGCCCACCACACTCACGGCAATACCAATGTGGGCCACATGCATGCCCCAGAACGACACCGGCGTGGATTTCCAGTTGACCGTGTCCTTGAACTGGCGGTAGATTTGCAGCGCTGAGCCGAGCACGATCCACAGTGCCAGAGTCAGTCCCATCGCAGCCACGGCAGACCAGGGGCCAGCCAGCAAGGGCAGGGTACAGCCGAGCAACACAGCGACTACTGCCACAGGGCTCAGTCGTTTGGCCAGCTCGCGCGCACTGTCTTTTTTCCAGCGGGCGAAAGAGCCAATCACCATGAAAATCAGCACGGGCACGGTGAGCGGTACAAACACGGCATTGAAGTAAGGCGGCCCCACCGACAACTTGCCCATGTTCAGGGCGTCCACCAGCAGGGGATACAGCGTGCCCAGCAGGACGGTGGCCGCCGAGGTGGCGAGCAGCACGTTGTTGACCAACAAAAAGGTCTCGCGCGATACCAATGAAAATTCGCCGCCCGAGCGTACCTTGCTGGCGCGCAGGGCAAACAGGATCAGCGAGCCGCCCACCACAACGATGAGAAACAGCAAGATAAACACGCCTCGCTTGGGGTCGGTGGCAAAAGCGTGCACGGAGGTCAGCACCCCGGAGCGCACCAGAAATGTCCCCAGCAGACTCATTGAAAACGCGGTAATGGCCAGGATGATGGTCCAGTTGCGAAACAGGCCGCGCTTTTCAGTGACCGCCAGCGAATGAATCAGCGCCGTGGCCACCAGCCAGGGAATGAAGGAGGCGTTTTCAACCGGGTCCCAGAACCACCAGCCGCCCCAGCCCAACTCGTAGTAAGCCCACCAGGAGCCCAAGGAAATGCCGAGGGTCAAAAACATCCAGGCGGCGGTTGCCCAGGGCCGCGACCAGCGCGCCCAGGCGGCATCCAGCCGTCCGTTGAGCAGCGCTGCAATGGCAAAGGCAAAGGGCACAGCCAAGCCGACATAGCCCATGTACAGCATGGGCGGGTGGAACACCAGGCCGGGGTCTTGCAGCAGGGGGTTCAGGTCTTTGCCGTCGGCAGGAATGTCAAGATTCCTCAAAAACGGGTTGGAGGTGATCAGCATGAACAGCAAGAAGCCGACCGCAATCAGCGCCAGGATGCCCAGCACGCGCGCCACCATGGCGTCGGGCAGCTGGCGAGAAAAGATCGACACCGCCAGCATCCAGGAGCTCAGCATCATCATCCACAGCAACAGGGAGCCTTCGTGTCCGCCCCAGACACCGGAAATACGGTACATGTCAGGCAGCTTGGAGTTGGAGTGGTTGGCCACATACACCACCGAAAAGTCGTTGGTGAAGAAAGCGTAGGTCAGGCAGCCAAACGAGAAAGCGGTCAATCCCCACAGGAGGTGGGTGCCGGGACGCGCCAGCGCCATCCAGTCCCGGCGACCGGTTTGCCCGCCAACCACGGCGAGCGTGCCCAAAGCCAGCGCGACAAACAGCGCGAGGATGAGCGAAAAATGGCCAATTTCAGGGATCATGGGAGTCGTCTCGTGGGTTACTTCAGTGTCTTGATGCTTTGCTGGGCCTTGGCCTGGTCCATGGCGTGCTGGGCTTCCGGGGGCATGTAGTTTTCGTCATGCTTGGCGAGAACTTCTTTGGCTGCAAAATGGCCGTTGGCGCCGAGCTGGCCTTGGGCTACGACGCCTTTTCCTTCGCGAAACAGGTCTGGCAAGATACCGGTGTAAGACACCGGGACTTCCTTGGCTGTGTCCGTAACGATGAAGTTGACGGTCAGGTTGTCACGCTTGATCGAACCTTCCTTGACGATGCCGCCGACCCGAAAGGTCCGGTTTTGGGGCGCCTCACCCGAGGCCACCTGGGTAGGGGTGAAGAAAAAGACGAGGTTGCTTTCAAACGCGTTCAACACCAGCCAAGTGGCCAAGGCCAGGCTGACCAGGCCGCCGGAGATGATGGCAGCGCGTTTTTGACGAGGTTTCATGGAGAGGTCCTTTGCGATGCCAGTTCGGTGCGAAGTTGTTCAATAAGTTCCCTGCGCCTGGCCCGAATCAGCCCCATCTCGACAGCCATGACCAGCGCCGTGATGCCAAAGCTGCCCCAGACATAAAAGGCGTACCCGCCCATGGAAAAAAATTCGGAAACACTATTCCACTGCATGTTTGACCCATTCGGTATGACGTTCACGATCGAGAATGATGCTGCGCACCCGGGCCAGGGCGGCGGCGATGGCGTACATCCAGAAGGCCAGTACCATGACCAACATGCCGGCCAGCATAGGGGCGGCCATGGACGGTGCGCTGGTCAAAGACACCGAGGCGCCTTGGTGCAGGGTGTTCCACCAGACCACCGAGAAGTAGATGATGGGCACGTTCACCACGCCCACCAGCGCCAGCACCGCACAGGCCTTGTCGGCGCGGCGCGGGTCATCAATGCTGGACTGCAGGGCCAAAAACCCCAGGTACAAAAACAGCAGGATCAGCTCGGAGGTCAGGCGCGCGTCCCACACCCACCAGGTGCCCCACATGGGCTTGCCCCATAAAGAGCCCGTGGCCAGCGACAAGAAAGTGAACAAAGCCCCCGTGGGCGCCAGGGCTGAGGCCATCATGGCCGACAAGCGGGTGTTGAAAGCCAGACCCAGTCCGGCCCAGGCGGCCATCACCAGATAGATCAGCATCGACATTTGCGATACCGGCACATGCACAAAGATAATGCGGTAGCCCTGTCCCTGCTGGGCGTCGGTGGGGGCCACGAAGAAGGAGATCCACAGCCCCACGACCATGAGGATGGCCGACAGCACGGCGAACCAGGGCCACATTCGGCCGGCCAAAAAATAGAAGCCCTGAGGCGACGCAAACTTGAACCAGTGAATTACGCGTGTTTTCATTCCAGGGAAATCTTCAAGGCGGCCGTGGTGGCCAGGGGCGCAAAAAATACCGACAAAACCAGCAAGGCGGACAGCAACGAGAGGTGTCCGCCAATGCCCAGACCGGCTACATCGGCTTCTACCGCCCCGGCACCAAATATGAGCACGGGAATATACAGCGGCAAGATTAATAGCGAGAGCAATACCCCTGCCCCTCGTACGCCCAAGGTTAAGGCAGCGCCAATGCTGCCGATCAGGCTGAGGGTGGGGGTGCCCAGCAGCAGGGTCAACATCAAGATGCCCAGACTGCGACCCTCCATGCCGAACTGCAAGCCCAGCACGGGTGCCATCAGCACCAGCGGCAAACCCGAGAGTAAAAAGTGTGACAGTGCCTTGGCCACCACCAGCAAGCCCAGCGGCGTCCCAGACAACGCCATTTGCTCCAGCGAGCCGTCAGCGTAGTCCATGGCAAAGAGGCGTTGCAGCGACAGCATGGCCGCCAGTAGGGCACTGACCCACAGCACGCCTGGCGCCATGCGCAGCAAGAGTGCAGACTCCGGCCCCACGCCCAGGGGGAACAGGCTGGCAATCACGACAAAGAAGACCAGCGGCGTGAGCACCTCGCCCTTTTGGCGCAGGGCCAGGGCGATTTCGCGCTTGAGTGCCGCCCGCATCACGCCACCCACTGAGAGCTTTAGGAGCACAGGCAGGTTCATGCGCGCAACTCCAGCAGCTGGGGCGGTCGCTGTCCGATGTCCACCAGTTGGTGGCTGGTCAGCACGGCCAGCCCGCCGTGGGCCAGGTGAGTGTCAATCAGATCGGCCAGCATCCGCACGCCGGTGTCGTCCATGGCGACAAAGGGTTCGTCCAGCACCCAGAGCCGGGCCGGGCTCAGGGCCAGCCGCGACAGCGCAACACGCCGCTTTTGACCTTGCGAAAGGTGTCGAACCAATTGGTGGCCGCGCCCCGGCATGCCAAAGCGCGCCAGCACGTCATTGGCGGCCTGTTTTGGCAGGGTATGCCCCCCCAGGGCTGCCGTGAAGCTCAGGTTTTCATGCACGGTCATGGATTCCTGCAGCGCGTTGAGGTGGCCCAGGTAACACAGGTCCTGGTGGTAAGCGTCCCGCTGGTCGTGAATGGGGGTGCCGTTCCACAGAATGTCGCCGGCATCAATGGGGGACAGGCCGCAAACCATGCGCAACAGGCTGGTTTTGCCCGCGCCGTTGGCGCCAACCACATACAGCCATTGGCCCGCTTCAAGCAGGCTGTTGACGCCCTGAAAAAGAGGCCGTCCACCCCGGGTGCAGCCGAGTTTGTGCAGGGAAAGAGCAGGAGCGGATTTCAAAACGGCGGCGACGGCAAGTGAAGTTGTTCTTTGAATCTTTTCGGATGAAGCGTCGAGTCTATCCAAGATACATTATTGGACGCTTATTTAATGCCTTGAGCTTTGATTTGGGACATTAAAAAACCGCTGACAGTCAGCGGTTTTTTTGACAAGCGGGTGCCTTACTTGATCAGCCCTTCAGCGCGCATGGCATTTTGCACGGCGGGACGCGCGCCGACCTTGGCCATAAAGGCGCCCAGGTTGGCCAGGCTCGAAACATCGACGCCCACGTATTTACTCCAGCCGGCGACGGTGAACAGGTAGCTGTCGGCCACCGTGAACGTGTCGCCCATCAGGTACGGGGATGTGGCCAGTTCACCATCGACCCATTGCAGGCGGGAGGTCAGGCGCGTCTTGGCGATGGTTTTGGCTTCGTCGGGCATGCCGGGCGTGAACAGAGGCGCGAAGCCTTTGTGCAGTTCAGTGCCAATGAAGTTGAGCCACTCTTGCAGTTTGTAGCGCTCAAAGGTGCCATTGGCCGGGGCCAGATGCTTGGCGGGCACTTGGTCTGCAATGTATTGCAGGATGGCCGGGCTTTCGCGCAGCTGGCGGCCGTCGTCCAGCACCAACAGGGGCACATAGCC
>JBIIVW010000136.1:0-9249 GCA_044339205.1 Rhodoferax sp.
AAGGAATGGCTGGAGGTTTGAGCCTCTTGTCCCAGCTGTGACAAACCTGGTTTGTTGCAGCGCCCCTTGCTTTTACAATCCAAAAAGAACGATCGTTCTATTTTTCATTTTTGAGGAATCCAAGCATGACCGCTGAATACCAAGTGCATGGCGATGTCGCCGTCATTACCCTGAACAACCCGCCTGTCAATGGCTTGGGCCTGTCGACCCGGCTGGGCATTACCGATGGCCTGGAGAAGGCTACGGCAGACGCTGCGGTCAAGGCTATTGTGATTACCGGCGCCGGCAAGGCGTTTTCAGGTGGGGCCGACATCAAGGAATTTGGTTCCCCCAAAGCCGGACAAGAGCCGAACCTCTTGAGCGTTATTCTGGTGATCGAACACTCGTCCAAGCCGGTCATTGCCGCTGTGCACACCGTGTGCATGGGAGGCGGTTTGGAGTTGGCGCTGGGTTGCCACTATCGGATTGCTGCACCCGGTTGCAGCGTGGCGCTGCCTGAAGTCAAGCTCGGCTTGATTCCTGGAGCCGGTGGCACGCAGCGTTTGCCACGTGCTTTGGGGGTGGAACCTGCGCTGAACATGATCGTGAGTGGTGAGCCGGTCAAGAGCGAGATGCTGGCCATGCTGCCGGGTCAAAAACTGTTTGACAAGATGGCTGCCTCCCCAGAGTCGCTGGCCGAAGAAGCGTTGGCTTACGCCCGCTCAGTGGCCGAGGCGCGGCCCCTTCCGTTAGTCCGCAACCTGCCTTGCAAACACCCCTTGGGTGACGCTTATTTTGCGTTTGCACGCAACATGGTCAAAGGCATGGCCAAGAATTTCCCTGCACCCGCCAAGTGCGTGGATGCGGTTGAAGCGGCTACCAAGAAGAAGTTTGATGACGGTATGGTCGCCGAGCGCGACATGTTCATCAGCCTCATGATGACGCCTGAAAGCAAGGCCCTGCGCCATATCTTTATCGGTGAGCGTGCAGCGTCCAAGATTCCTGATGTGCCATCCGACACCCCACTGCGCGCCATCAATTCAGTGGCTGTGATTGGTGCTGGCACCATGGGCGGCGGCATCTCCATGAACTTTTTGAATGCGGGCATCCCCGTCAAGATGCTGGAGATGAAGCAGGACGCGCTCGATCGTGGCATCGCTACCATCCGCAAAAACTACGAATCCCAGGTCAAGAAGGGCAAGCTCAAGCAAGACAAATACGAGCAACGCATGAGCCTGCTCACCACCACACTCAGCTATGACGACCTGAAGGATGCTGACATGGTCATTGAGGCCGTGTTTGAAGAAATCGGCGTCAAGGAAGCTGTGTTCAAGGAGCTGGACCGGGTGATGAAGCCCGGCGCCATCCTGGCCAGCAACACCTCTACGCTGGATGTGGACAGAATCGCCTCGTTCACCAAACGTCCTGAAGACGTGGTGGGCATGCACTTCTTCAGCCCGGCCAATGTGATGAAGTTGCTTGAAGTCGTGCGCGGCGCCAAAACTGCCAAAGAAGTGCTGGCCACAGTGATGGTGGTGGCCAAGAAAATCAAGAAAACAGCCGTGGTTTCGGGTGTGTGCGATGGTTTCATTGGCAACCGCATGATCGAGCAATACGGTCGTCAAGGCGGCTTTTTGCTGGACGAAGGCTGCACCCCTGCACAGGTCGACAAGGCAATGGAGAAATTTGGCATGGCGATGGGTCCCTTCCGTATGGGTGACCTCGCGGGCAACGACATCGGTTGGGCGATCCGCAAGCGTCGCTACCAGGAAAAGCCGGACATGAAGTACAGCAAAACCGCTGACCTGTTGTGCGAAAAGGGCCGCTTTGGTCAAAAAACCGGCGCAGGCTGGTACGACTATGCGGCTGGAAAACGCGATGCCATCCCCAACGCCGAAGTTGTGGCCATGATTGAAGAGCACCGCAAGTCCCTGGGCATCACACCCCGCAAGATCTCGGACGAAGAGATCGTGCAGCGCCTGGTGTACTCACTGGTCAATGAAGCGGCGCGTATCCTTGAAGAAGGCATTGCGTCCAAGGCCAGCGACATCGACATGGTTTACCTCATGGGTTACGGTTTCCCGATCTACCGCGGTGGTCCGATGAACTACGCTGACCAGGTTGGCTTGTTCAATGTGGTGCAGGCCATGAAACGTTTTGCTCAAAACCCCCTGGATGACGGCAAATTCTGGGAACCCGCGCCGCTGCTCGCCAAATTGGTCGCTGAAGGCAAAACCTTCAACTAAGCCCCATCCCCACCATTTCAGGAGAGCAAGAATGACATCTGCAGTAATCGTTTCCACCGCCCGTACCCCTCTGGCCAAGAGCTGGAAAGGCTCTTTCAATATGACCCACGGCGCCACATTAGGCGGCCACGCCGTTGAGCATGCCATTTCACGCGCCGGCATTGAGGCCGGCGAGGTGGACGACGTGATCATGGGTTGTGCCAACCCCGAGGGCGCCACAGGCGCCAACATCGCTCGCCAGGTCGCCTTGCGTGCCGGATGCCCTATCAATGTGTCTGGCATGACAGTCAACCGCTTTTGTTCCAGCGGCCTGCAAACCATTGCTTTGGCCGCCCAGCGCATCATCGCCAACGAGGGTGACATCTATGTGGCGGGTGGCGTGGAGAGTATTTCCTGCGTGCAGCAAGAGATGAACACTCACATGCTGGCTGATCCCTGGTTGGCCAAGAACAAGCCCGAAATTTACTGGAACATGCTTCAAACCGCCGAAAACGTGGCCAAGCGTTACGGTATTGGTCGCGATGCTATGGACGAGTACGGCGCAGCCAGCCAACAGCGCGCGACAGCGGCTCTGGCTGCAGGCTTGTTCACAGCCGAAATCGCACCGATCACGGTCACCATGGGTGTGGCCGACAAGATCATGGGCCTGACGACCAAAAAAGTCACCGTGAGCCAGGATGAAGGTATCCGTGACGGCACGACCAAGGAAAGCATCAGCGGCTTGCGCTCAGCGCTGCCCGGTGGCCTGATCACGGCAGGCAATGCCAGCCAGTTCTCGGACGGCGGCGGTGCGGTGGTCGTGATGCACGAAAAAATTGCAGAGCAAAAAGGGCTCAAGCCCTTGGGCCGGTTCCTGGGCTTTGCCGTGGCCGGTTGCGAGCCTGACGAGATGGGCATTGGCCCGGTGTTTGCCATCCCCAAGGTGTTGGCGCGCCTGGGCCTGAATGTGGGTGATATCGACTTGTGGGAGTTGAATGAAGCGTTTGCGGTGCAGGTGCTGTACTGCCGCGACAAGCTGGGCATTCCTGCAGACTGCCTGAACGTGAATGGCGGCGCCATTGCTGTGGGTCACCCCTATGGCGTGAGCGGCCAGCGTCTCACCGGCCATGCCTTGATTGAAGGCAAGCGCCGTGGTGCCAAGCGGGTATGTGTCACCATGTGCATTGGCGGCGGCATGGGCGCTGCGGGCATTTTCGAAGTGCTCTGATGTGTTGAACAAGCCGCAGCGTTGAGCATGGCGGCTGACTGAACCGGGCTGGGTCGACTTGAGTGAGCGGCTCAGCCTTTTTTTTGCCTTGAATGGAGACGATCATGTCATTGCGTTCCACCGTTGATTTTTTGTTGTTTGACTGGCTTGAGGCAGGACTGCTGAACGAGCGTGAGCGCTTTACTGACCATTCACGCGAAACCTTTGATGCCGTGCTGGATACCTGCGAGCGCATCGCCCGCGATAAATACGCGCCCTTCAATCGCCTGGTGGACACGCAGGAGCCCCACTTTGACGGCGAAAAGGTCATCCTGCCGCAAGCCACGCACGATGCGCAAAAGGCTTACGCCGAGTCTGGCATGCTGAGTGCCGCACAAGACTACGAAATGGGCGGCATGCAGTTGCCTTACACAATAGAAGCGGCGGCCAACGCATTTTTCGCTTGCGCCTCAGTCAGTATTGGCTCCGGCATGCTCACCACGGGTAACGCCAACTTGCTGATGGTGCACGGCACGCCGCTGCAAAAAGAGGTGTTTTCCAAAAACGAATTTGCGGGCCGTTGGTCGGGCACCATGTGCCTGAGTGAGCCTCAGGCCGGCTCCAGCCTGAGCGATGTGGCCACCCGTGCGTTGCCCGATGGCGAGGGTTTTGAGACCGACCCGCTAGGCGCGCGCTACCGGCTCAAGGGCAACAAGATGTGGATCTCCGCAGGAGAACATGAGTTGACCGAAAACATCATCCATCTGGTGCTGGCCAAGATTCCCGGACCGGACGGCAAACCCGTGGCAGGCACGCGGGGCATCTCGCTGTTCATCGTGCCCAAGAAAATGGTGAATGCTGCGGGCGAACTGACCGGTGAGCGCAACGACGTGGCGCTGGCCGGCCTCAACCACAAACTGGGCTGGCGCGGCACCACCAACACGCTGCTCAATTTCGGCGAAGGCAAGTACCCGGTCATGAGCACGGGCGGCGGTCTGGACGGGCAGGGCGCAGGGGCAGTCGGGTACCTGGTCGGCAAACCGGGTGAGGGCTTGCGTTGCATGTTCCACATGATGAACGAAGCGCGCATTGGGGTGGGCATTGCCGCC
This sequence comes from Rhodoferax sp., assembly GCA_044339205.1. Lineage (GTDB taxonomy): Bacteria > Pseudomonadota > Gammaproteobacteria > Burkholderiales > Burkholderiaceae_C > Rhodoferax. The sequence goes on from JBIIVW010000136.1 coordinate 4,521, forward strand.
ACTATGCTGGGTTTGGCAGGCTATTACGCTTCGCTGGACTACGCCAAAAACCGTCCGCAAGGGCGTCCGCTGGGGGCTGGCGGCAAAGATGCCTCCCAGCCGCAGGTGCGCATCATTGAGCACGCTGACGTCAAACGTATGTTGCTGGCGCAGAAGGCATATGGCGAAGGGGCGCTGGCACTGGAGCTGTACTGCGCCCGTCTGGTGGACGAGCAGCATACAGGCGATGCACAGTCGGCAGACGATGCCCGCTTGCTGCTGGAGGTGCTCACCCCCATTGCCAAAAGCTGGCCGAGTGAATGGTGCCTGGAGGCTAACTCGCTCGCGATCCAGGTGCATGGCGGTTATGGCTACACGCGTGATTTTCCGGTGGAGCAATATTGGCGTGACAACCGCCTGAACATGATTCATGAAGGCACGCATGGCATTCAGGCTGCCGACCTGCTGGGTCGCAAGGTGCTGATGGAGAACGGGCGCGGGCTGGCATTGTTGGCGGCGCGCATGACTGCCACGGCGCAGCGGGCGCAGGCCGTGCCAACGCTTGCCCTGCACGCTACCGCACTCACTGGCGCCCTGGCCCAGGTTGCGCATGCGACCCAAGCCGCGTGGTCAACCGGTGTGCCGAGCGACGCACTGGCCAATGCCGTGCCCTACATGCAGGCCTTTGGTCACACCGTACTGGCATGGATCTGGCTGGATGTGGCTTTGGCAGCACTGAAGGCGGATGCTACGGAATCAATAGCTACTACCCAAGGTAAGATTTCGGCTACACGCTATTTTTATCATTACGAGTTGCCCAAGATTGGCGCCTGGCTGCAGGCGGTTCAAAACCGGGACCTGACCTGCGCGGAGATGCCTGAAGACGCGTTTTAGGAGGGAGTCACAGCAGAGTGCATGACAGTGAAATTTATTTTAATGAAATTTAATTGAGTTGATATCTACAATAATGTAGACTTCAATTCATGAATAGATGGCTCGCACTCATTACCACCCTGCCCACCGAAAACGCCACCTTGCGCCAACGCGCCTGGCGCGCACTCAAGGCAACGGGCGCTGCCGTGTTGCGAGACGGGGTGTACCTCATGCCCGAGCGAGAAGACTGCCGTGCAACGCTGCAGGGATTAGCCGCTGAGGTGCGCGATGGCGGAGGTGGCGCACATGTGCTGCGGGTGGAGGAGCCTGAAGGCGCCAACTTCGTGGCCCTGTTTGATCGCAGCCATGACTTCGCTGCGCTGCTAACCGAGGTCGATCAGGTCAAACAGCAGCTCACCAAAGATACAGTGCAAGACGTATCCAGGCAGACGCGCAAGCTGCGCAAGTCCTTTGCCCATATCGTCACCACAGATTTTTTCCCCGCCGAGGCTCAGAGACAAGCCGAAGCCTCCCTGCGTGAGCTGGAGTTGGCCTGTGCTTGCGTTCTCTCGCCGGACGAACCCCATGCCCGTGAGGGGCAGATTGTGCGTTTGCAGGTAGCCAACTTTCAGGGCCGGCTGTGGGCCACGCGGGAGCGCCCGTGGGTGGACCGCCTGGCGAGTGCCTGGCTGATTCGCCGTTTCATTGACCCGCAAGCCCGCATCCAGTGGCTGGCCCATATTGAGGGTTGCCCGACTGACGCACTCGGGTTCGATTTTGATGGCGCAACCTTCAGCCACATCGGTGGCCGTGTCACCTTTGAAGTGCTGGCTGCAAGTTTTGGACTCGATCAACCCGCCCTCGTCCGCTTGGGTTTGCTCGTTCATTATCTGGATGCAGGTGGCGTGCAGCCGCCCGAGGCAGCAGGCATCGAGAGCGTTTTACATGGCCTGCGGGAGAGCATTTTCAACGATGACCAGTTGTTGGTCGCCACATCCAATGTGTTTGATGGCCTGCTGGCCAGCTTCAACAAAGGAACCCCCGCAACATGAGCAAGACCACGACTCAAGCGGCCGACACCGAAATCGTCGCGCCACAATCTGTCAGCTTCTGGCAGGCCTTCGCCTTCTGGCTCAAGCTGGGTTTCGTCAGCTTTGGTGGGCCTGCCGGACAAATTTCGATCATGCATCAGGAGTTGGTGGAGAACCGGCGGTGGATTTCTGAACGACGTTTTCTTCATGCCCTGAACTACTGCATGATGCTGCCCGGCCCGGAGGCGCAGCAGTTGGCCACCTATATCGGCTGGCTGATGCACCGCACTTGGGGTGGCATCGTGGCGGGTGTCTTGTTTGTACTGCCTTCGTTGTTCATACTGATCGCGCTGTCTTGGGTGTACATCGCCTTTGGCGACATGCCGTTGGTGGCGGGCCTGTTTTACGGCATCAAGCCTGCGGTAACGGCCATCGTGGTCCAGGCGGCGCACCGCATTGGTTCGCGCGCGCTCAAAAACAGCTGGTTGTGGAGCATTGCAGCGGCCTCGTTCATCGCTATTTTTGCCGCCAACATTCCATTTCCGGTCATCGTTTTGGCTGCGGCATTGACAGGCTATGTGGGTGGACGGGTCGCACCCGACAAATTCAAAGCCGGTGGCGGACATGGCCCGGCCGACAAGTCTTTTGGCCCCGCGCTGATCGACGACCACACACCCACGCCTGAGCATGCCAAATTCAACTGGGTACGGTTGGCAAAGATTGCCGTGGTGGGTGCCTTGCTGTGGACGGTACCCATGGCCTTGCTAGCCACGAGCTATGGCTGGAACCACCCGCTGACCCAGATGAGCTGGTTCTTCACCAAAGCTGCGCTGCTGACCTTTGGCGGTGCCTATGCCGTGCTGCCCTACGTGTACCAAGGCGCAGTGAGTCATTACGGATGGCTCACACCAACCCAAATGATTGATGGCCTTGCCCTGGGGGAAACCACGCCCGGGCCGCTGATCATGGTGGTGGCTTTTGTGGCTTTTGTGGGGGGCTATGTCAAAGGCTTTTTTGGGCCGGATGCCTTATTTTTGGCGGGCATGGTGGCAGCCTGCCTGGTGACCTGGTTTACTTTTTTGCCGTCCTTTTTGTTTATTCTGGCCGGAGGCCCGTTGGTGGAAAGTACCCACGGTGACCTCAAGTTCACCGCACCATTGACCGCCATCACCGCAGCCGTGGTGGGCGTGATTCTGAATCTGGCCCTGTTCTTTGGCTACCACGTGTTGTGGCCTAAGGGCTTTGCCGGGAGTTTTGATGCGGTTTCTGCGCTGATCGCGCTGGGGGCCGCCATTGCCCTGTTTCGGTTCAAGCGCAATGTGATCCATGTCATCGCCGCCAGTGCGGTGGCGGGCCTGCTTGTGCAACTTTTGTAAGCTGTTTTGGAGAACGCCATGAAGTCTATTTCTGTTGGCACTTTTTTTGCCTGCCTGGAGGAACCCCGCCAACCCATACTGATTGATGTCCGCAGAAACGCGGCTCGCCAAGCGTCAGGCATGACGATGGCCGGCGCCATCTGGCGCGATCCCGCGCACTGGCTGGACTGGAAAGACGAGGTGGCCGCCATGGCGGGGTCCATCGTGTTTTTTTGTGTTCACGGGCACGAGGTCAGTCAAGGCCTCACCGCCGCCTTGTGCGCCATGGGCGCTGATGCGAGGTATTTGGAGGGCGGTTTTTGCGAATGGCAGAAATTCGGCCAGACTATTCCATGCACTCCGAGCCTCGACGACGCAAGCTGGGGCGGCGCCTCATGACAATCCTGGTGCATTAGCCACGCCCGGTTTTCCCGTGCCCCTAGGTCATCCCGGCAGTGGCTTCAGATCCGGATTAATCACACGGTCGTACTCGGGGTCGAAAGGTGTCTGGTTCTATCGCCAGTGAGACAGCAGCTTCGACGCGATTTCCGCAAACTCCTGCACAATGAGTTTTCACCGGACGTGGCCATTACAGCAAGGCACACGTCCTTTTCTTTGGTCACATACAGGAGACAAACAATATGACCCGCACGATTCAACAACTTTTTGACCTCACTGGCAAAACCGCCCTCGTCACAGGCGGCTCGCGCGGCCTGGGTTTGCAAATGGCGCATGCCTTGGGTGAGGCCGGTGCCCGCATCATGATCACTTCCCGCAAAGCCGAAGATCTGGAGCAAGCCGTGGCCGAGCTGCAGGCCGCCGGCATTGATGCTCGCTGGATTGCTGCCGATTGCGCCAAAGAATCCGAGATCAAGCGCTTGGCCGACGAGACGCTGGAGCGCATGGGCGACGTGGACATTCTGGTCAACAATGCCGGTGCCGCCTGGGGGGCGCCTGCGGAAGACCACCCCATTGATGCCTGGGACAAGGTGATGAATCTCAACGTGCGCGGCTACTTCATCCTGAGCCAGATCATTGCCAAAAAGAGCATGATCGCGCGCCGTTCGGGCCGCATCATCAACGTGGCCTCTATCGCCGGTCTGGGCGGCAACCCGCCCGAGATGACCACCATCGCCTATAACACGTCCAAGGGTGCCGTGATCAACTTCACCCGTACCCTGGGCGCGGAATGGGGCAAGTACAACATCACCGTCAACGCCATTTGCCCCGGCTTTTTCCCCAGCAAGATGACCATGGGCACGCTGGCCGCCATGGGCGAAGAAAAACTCGCCGCGCACGCGCCGTTGGGTCGTCTGGGCGATGACGAAGACTTGAAGGGCTTGTGCCTGTTGTATGCATCGGACGCCGGCAAACACATCACCGGCCAGTGGCTGGCGGTGGATGGCGGCGTGAGCGTGGTCACGGGCGGTTAAGCGCATGACAGATTTGCTGGGCGGGGGGTTTGGCGTCGAAATCCCCTTTGTCACCCAC
>JBIIVW010000137.1:0-9233 GCA_044339205.1 Rhodoferax sp.
ACATCGTGCAGATTCACCAGATCGTTCACACGCGCTTTGCGCTTGAGCGCCTCCGGTCCCCGGGTGTTGGACAAAATGGCCGCGACTTCGTTGTAGGTGAAACGAGCATGGCTCCACATCACAGCCGGGTAAAACTGGTAGGCTGATACCTCGCCGTCTTCAGTCACCATCATGTCGCACACCATGCACAGGCGTTCGACTTCGGGGTTGAGTGAGCACAAGCCGTTGGACAGTTTCTCAGGCAACATCGGGATCACCCGGCGCGGGAAGTAAACACTGGTGGCCCGGTCATAGGCATCCACATCGATGGCCGAGCCATTCTCAACATAGTGACTGACATCGGCAATCGCCACCAAGAGTCGCCATCCTTTTATGGCTGACTTGCCCTTGCCAATCTTGGCCGGCTCGCAGTACACCGCATCGTCAAAATCCCGTGCATCCTCCCCATCAATCGTGACCAACGCCACATCGGTCAGATCCACACGGCGCAATTTATCCTGCGTGCGTACCGCCTCAGGCAAAGTGCGAGCCAGCGCGATACAGGCTTCAGAAAATTCATGCGGCACGCTGAACTTTCGCACCGCAATTTCAATCTCCATACCGGGATCGTCGATCTCACCCAATATTTCCTTGACCCGCCCGACTGGCTGGCCATAAAGCGACGGCGGCTCGGTCAATTCAACGACAACAACTTGCCCCGGCTTGGCTGAACAGGTGGCCGTCTTGGGAATCAACACATCCTGGCCATAACATTTGTCTTCGGGTACCACAATCCAGATGCCACTCTCCTGCAGCAGACGACCAATGATGGGCTGTTTGGATCTCTCGGTAATTTCCACCACCCGGCCCTCGGGACGACCCTTGCGGTCGCTGCGGACAATGCGCACCTTGACATGGTCTTTGTGCAGTACCGCACGCATCTCGTTGGGCGGCAAGTAGATGTCGGATTGGCCATCGTCACGGGTTACAAAACCATGACCATCACGGTGCCCTTGAACGATTCCTTCAAATTCTTCCAGCAAGCCGCTGGCTTGGCTAATATTCTTGATATAATTCTCTCTTTCCTGTGATGCCCGGATGGCGGAATTGGTAGACGCGCACGGTTCAGGTCCGTGTGCCGAAAGGTGTGGAGGTTCGAGTCCTCTTCCGGGCACCAATATAAATGAATTCTGGAAACCAACAAAAATGGTTTCCAGTCTTTTTTTGCAAATAAGCTGCTAAAGGTCGCGAGACTTTTAGCAGCTTTTTTGTTGTCCTTGAATTAGTAAATACTTTTCTCAAGGACTGCAATTCAGAAGGGCTGGGCCACAAGATCATGGCCCTGTGTGCCAACGATACGCGCTTTGGTGAATTCACCCACTTTCAATGTCTTGCTTATTTTTTCAGGCGGCAACAGTTTCACGACACCATCAATCTCAGGCGCATCGGCATAAGATCGCCCGATGCCACCCTTCTTGCCCAAGGCGGGCGCGGAATCCACCAACACCTGCATCGTGGCACCGATCCGTTGCTGCAACTTGGCCGCAGAAACCGTCTCCGCCACCGCCATGAAGCGAGCTCGCCGCTCCTCGCGCAACTCAATCGGCAACATGCCAGGCAACTCGTTGGCCAACGCGCCGGGCACCGCGCTGTAAGCAAAGCAACCGGCACGGTCGATCCTGGCTTCCCGCATGAAGTCCAGCAAGTGCGAAAACTCTTCTTCCGTTTCGCCGGGAAACCCCGCAATGAACGTGCTGCGAACCACAATTTCCGGACAAATTTCGCGCCACCGCTGAATTCGTTCCAAATTTCGTTCGCCGCTCGCGGGGCGCTTCATGCGTCTCAGCACATCGGGATGACTGTGCTGCATGGGCACATCAAGATAGGGCAACACCTTGCCAGTAGCCATCAGCGGAATGACGTCGTCAACGCTGGGGTAGGGGTAGACATAATGCAAACGCACCCAGGCGCCGTACGCCTCGGCCATATCGCCCAAAGCCTGAACCAGCTCCAGCATACGGGTCTTGATAGGTCTGCCATCCCAAAACCCAGTGACGTATTTCACATCCACACCATAAGCCGATGTGTCCTGGCTGATCACCAGCAACTCTTTCACACCCCCTTCAAATAAGGCGCGAGCTTCCTTCAGCACATCACCGATGGGGCGCGACACCAGGTCACCTCGCATGGACGGGATGATGCAGAACGTGCAGCGGTGATTGCAGCCCTCGCTGATCTTGATGTAGGCGTAATGCCGTGGCGTCAGTTTGATACCGGCCACGCCAAAGGCATTCGGGACCAGATCGATAAACGGATCGTGAGGCTTGGGTAAATTGGCATGGACCGCATCCATCACCTCCTGCGTTGCCTGTGGGCCGGTAACGGCCAGCACGCTGGGGTGCATTTGCCGCACCAGATTACCCCCGCCATCGCCAGCTTTGGCACCGAGACAACCTGTGACAATGACTTTTCCATTGGCCGCCAAGGCCTCACCAATGGTGTCGAGACTCTCCTTGACGGCATCATCGATGAAACCACAGGTATTGACGATCACCAAGTCGGCACCCTCAAACGTGTTGGAGGTTTGGTATCCCTCTGCACTGAGTTGCGTGAGGATGAGCTCGGAGTCGGTCAGTGCCTTGGCACAGCCTAGGCTGACGAATCCGACTTTGGGCGCGGCGTTGCTTTTTGTGATGACTTCACTCATATATTAATTGGTTCAGCGTTCACCGCTGCTTATCGCTTGATTCCGAATGCCCCGAGCATCTGGCCCGCCTGCTTTTGCATTTGCTCCTGCATTTGCACCAGCATACTCTTTGACTGCTCAAGGTTGCCGCCCATCAGGGCTTGCAGTACAGGGGACTGCATTGCAACAAATTGACTCCACATCTCGGGCGACAACCCTTTCGATTGCTCCCCAAAACGCGTCTGGACATCCATAAGCGACTGAATGTTTTTCTCAAGGTAGCCGCCCATGAACCCTTGCATGGTGTGGCCGTAAAAACGAATCACACTGGCCAGCACGGGCGCCGTGAACATCGGTGAGCCGCTGGCCTCTTCTTCGAGAATGATTTGAAGCAGGATGCTGCGAGTCAGGTCTTCGCCGGTTTTGACATCGCGGACCACGAACGACTCGCTATCCATCACCAATTGCTTGACTTCGGCCAACGTGATGTAGCTGGACGTATCCGTATCATAGAGTCGTCTATTAGGGTATTTTTTTATGACTCGCTGCACAGAACTGCCGTCAGCGGTTTTTGAACTTGCCATGAACTTACTCCGACTCAGTACTAAACCGAGAGATTGCTGCGTTGCACCGCAACACATTTTAGGGAGTACTTATCCGCTGTATTCCAAGATATCTCGCTAACTGATAAAGGCTGGTCACTTTTATCGGAGAATCTTGGTAGGCGCAATTGGACTCGAACCAACGACCCCCACCATGTCAAGGTGGTGCTCTAACCAGCTGAGCTATGCGCCTTTAACTATCCCAAGCCACAAATTATAGCCATGATTTTCAGACCAAGATTAAAGCCAACCAAAATATTTTGTGAAATGCCTGCGCCATAATTGACGTTGACGTCAACGTCAACTCACCTCAGGAAATCACATGGACATCGCAGGCAAAGTATTCATCGTCACTGGCGGCGCTTCGGGCTTGGGCAAAGGCACAGCCCGCCGGCTGGCATCCCTTGGCGGCACCGTTGTTATTGCAGACATGCAAGTTGAGAAAGGCGAAGCCGTAGCCCAGGAGATTGGCGGCGCGTTTGTCAAGTGCGATGTCAGCAACGAAGCCGACGGCCAAGCCGTTGTCGCGAAAGCCGTGTCCATGGGCAAACTCATGGGCCTGGTCAATTGCGCCGGCATCGCACCGGCCGAAAAAACGGTGGGCAAGAATGGCGCACACAGTTTGGGCGTTTTCTCCAAGTGCATCACGGTCAACCTCGTTGGAAGCTTCAACATGATTCGTCTGGCGGCAGACGCCATGGTCAAAAATGAACCCGAGAGCACGGGTGAGCGCGGTGTGATGATCTCCACAGCGTCTGTGGCGGCCTACGACGGTCAGATTGGCCAAGCCGCCTACAGCGCCTCCAAAGGGGGCATTGTGGGCATGACGCTGCCGATTGCCCGCGACCTCGCCCGGAACGGCATTCGCAACATGACCATTGCCCCCGGAATATTTGGCACCCCCATGATGTTTGGCATGCCACAGGAGGTGCAAGACTCTCTGGCCGCGAGCGTGCCGTTCCCGTCTCGCCTGGGTACCCCCCAAGACTATGCAAAACTGGCTCAGCATATTTTTGAGAACGACATGCTCAACGGCGAAGTGATCCGGCTTGATGGTGCCATCCGGCTGGCCCCGCGCTAGACAATGCCTGTAGCGGCCTGGCCGCTGGCTTGAATGCCTGCCGGAAATAGATTGAACCGCAAGTTTCTACAATTGCGGCATGTCCATCCCTCAGACCTTTATTCAGGAACTGCTATCGCGCAGCGATGTCGTCGAGATCGTTGGCCGCTATGTGCAACTGAAAAAGGGCGGCGCCAACTTCATGGGCCTGTGCCCCTTTCATGGGGAAAAGTCGCCCTCCTTCTCGGTCAGCCCAGCCAAGCAGTTCTACCACTGCTTCGGCTGCGGAAAAAACGGCAACGCCATCAGTTTTTTGATGGACCATGCCGGCATGACCTTTGTTGAAGCCGTCAAAGACCTGGCCCAGCAATATGGCCTGCAAGTGCCCGAAGACGACGCTTCGCCCCAAGACCGCGCCCGTGCAATTGAACAGCGCGAAAAACAGGTCACCCTGTCAGACGTGCTTGAAAAAGCTGGCAGCGCCTATCGCAAACAACTCAAAAAATCACCCAAGGCCGTGAGCTACCTCAAGGGACGCGGCCTGTCGGGTGAAGTGGCCAAGCAATACGGGCTCGGCTATGCGCCTGAAGGCTGGCGCAGCCTGGCCAGCGTGTTCCCCCACTACGAGGAACCCCTGCTGGTCGAAAGCGGCCTGGTGATTTTGAACACGGAAGAAGGCCAGGACGACAAGCGCTACGACCGGTTTCGTGACCGCATCATGTTCCCCATCCGAAACGTCAAGGGCGACTGCATTGGCTTCGGCGGGCGTGTTCTGGGCGATGAGAAACCCAAATACCTGAACTCGCCGGAAACACCGGTGTTCAGCAAAGGCCGCGAACTGTATGGGCTGTTTGAAGCCCGCAACGCACTGCGCGACCATGGCTACGTGCTGGTAACCGAAGGCTATATGGATGTGGTCGCCCTGGCACAGCTCGGGTTCCCCAACGCTGTGGCCACCCTGGGCACCGCCTGCACGGCCGACCATGTGCAGAAGCTGTTTCGCTTTACAGACTCCGTTGTCTTCAGTTTTGACGGCGATGCCGCAGGCCGACGCGCGGCGCACAAGGCGCTGGACGGCGCTATTCCCTTTGCCACCGATGTACGCAGCGTCAAGTTCCTGTTTTTACCGCCTGAACATGACCCGGACAGTTTTATTCGGGAATTTGGCAAAGAGGCATTTGCACGCTATGTGAGCGAAGCCGTGCCCTTGAGCCGGCTCCTGATCGACACCGTCCGTGAGGGTTGCGATCTCAATACAGCTGAGGGCCGGGCCCACATGGCCAGCAACGCCAAGCCGCTCTGGATGCAGCTGCCTGATGGCGCGCTCAAACTGCAACTCCTGATGGAGCTTGCCGACCTGGTACAACTGTCCAGCCGCGAATTGACAGAGCTATGGATTCCCCGGCCCGACAGTGACAAACCCAAGCGCTCAAATAGCTATGGTAAAAATAGCGATAGATCAAATGAGTACGGCGGCTACAAGCAGGATTCAAATAAAAAAGGCAGTCTTCGCGCCCCCTTGAGCGGCCGCGGCCTGCCAGCCAGCCGCGCCGACCATGCAACTCGCATCCTGCTCGGCAATATGGCCGCGCTTGAATTTTTATCCGCAGAAGACCATGCGCTGCTTTGCGAATTGCCACCGCCCTACGGTACTTTGTTCGCCTGGCTTGAAAGCCAACTCCATGAACACGGCCCCCAACCTTGGGTGGCCCTGCGTGAAGGACTCCAGGGCCACGAAGGCGAGGAGTTGGCACTCAAACTCATGGCCGAACACGAAATGGATAACCCGCTACCCTTGGATGAAACCAGCATTGAGTTGCGCAATTTGCTCAACCGTATGCTGGTGGAGCGAATCAAAACCCAGCAAACCGAGGCGATTGCGGCCTCCAAGGCCGACCCCAGCAGCCTCGATCTTTATCGTGAACTCCAGGCCCGCCGACTTCAGCTCGAAGCCGCATTGGCGCAGGCAGATTGACGGTCACGGAGCGCCTGGAGCCTCCAGAGCACAACACCAAATGAGGCGCTAATCGACCTCAGACCCGGTCCAGCTTATAATAGGAGCCTATTCTTCGGCAAGAGCGACAGCAGCACCTCCGGGCCCAGCCATTTGATGACATTGTTCACGACCGGCTAACCCACCGCAAGGGCTTGCACACCAAATGTTCGCCCTCACATCTTGCCACTGAGGAACTCGTTCCTTCATCAAATAAAACCTGCGCAAGCCCGTTGGGGCGCCTGCTCATTCTGTCTTTTTTTGTCTCGAGGTGTTCATGCCCGTTCCAAAGCCCAAGAAGCCTGTTCAGTCCGCCAAGCAGCCCGCTACCCAAGCGGACTCGAAACCGACGCCCGTGAAAGTTGCAGTCGCCGCAGAGGCTAAAGCCCCTGCCAAGAAACCTGAATTGAGAGTCAAAACAGTGCCCGCTTCCAAGCCCCCCGTAAGAATGACCGCCCTTCAAATGCAAGAAGCCGCTGACGCCTTGCTAAAAGCAGGTCAAGCAGTCAAGAAAAAGCCCGGTCGCCCGCCCAAGGCCGCAGCGGAATCAGACGACTCTGAAAAAGCCGTCGTCAAAAGGGGCCGAAAGCCCAAGGTGGCGACCGACTCCGGCGGCGGAGATGACACCGACATGTCAGATATCGAAGCCGACTTGGTAGGCGAGGAGCCCGTAGCGGTGCCCGGCGAAAAAGTCAAACCTCTGCGCATGAAGATCAGCAAAGCCAAAGAGCGCGCGCTGATGAAAGAGTTTGGCCTGGACGAAACCGTGCTGTCCGAAGAAGACATTGCCAAGCGCCGTCTGCGCCTCAAGGCCCTGATCAAACTCGGCAAGACCCGCGGTTATCTGACACACGGCGAAATCTCGGATCACCTTCCCGACAAGCTCGTGGACGCTGAAACGCTTGAAGTCGTGATTGCCATGCTCAACGACATGGGAGTGGCCGTATACGAGCAAACGCCCGATGCGGAAACCCTGCTCCTCAACAACAACGTGTCCACGGCAGCCACGGAAGAGGAGGCGGAAGAAGAGGCCGAAGCCGCCCTCTCCACTGTGGACAGTGAGTTTGGCCGCACCACAGACCCCGTGCGCATGTACATGCGTGAAATGGGAACGGTCGAGTTGCTGACCCGTGAGGGCGAGATTGAAATTGCCAAGCGCATTGAAGGCGGACTGATGGCCATGATGGAGGCGATTTCGGCCTCCCCCGCCACCATTTTTGAAATTTTGCGCCTCGGGGAAGACATCCGGGAAGGCAAGGTCGTCATCACCACCATCGTGGACGGCTTCTCTAACCCCAACGAAGCAGACGATTACGTTGCCGAAGAAGACTTTGACGAGTTTGATGCCGCTGACGACGACGACGGCAAAGGCGGCTCCAAGGCGCTGACCAAGAAACTCGAGGAGCTCAAGCGCGAAGCCATGACCCGCTTCGACACGATGCGTGAGTTGCACGACAAGATTCACAAAATTTACGAAAAAGAGGGCTACGGCACGCCCACCTATATCAAGACGCAAAAGTTGCTGAGCGAAGAGCTGATGTCCATCCGCTTCACGGCCAAGGCCATTGAGAAGCTGTGTGACATGGTTCGTTCGCAAGTCGATGATGTGCGTAAAAAAGAGCGCGAACTGCGCCGCATCATTGTGGACAAATGCGGCTACTCGCAGGAAAACTTCATCGCCGACTTCAGCGGCCGCGACAAAAACGGCAACAAAGTCGCCAGCCAGTTACTCAACCTCAAATGGATTGAAAAGCAAGCCGCTGCCGGCAAACCCTGGAGCGCGGTCATGGGCCGTAACATTCCACCGGTTCAAGACTTGCAGCAAAAACTGACCGATCTTCAATCCAAAGTTGTGGTGCCCCTGGACCAACTCAAAGACATCAACAAGCGCATGAATGCGGGCGAATACGCTTCACGTGCGGCCAAGAAAGAGATGATTGAGGCCAATTTGCGCCTCGTCATCTCCATCGCCAAGAAATACACCAACCGCGGCCTGCAGTTCCTGGATCTGATCCAGGAAGGCAACATTGGCCTGATGAAGGCCGTAGACAAGTTCGAGTATCGCCGGGGTTACAAATTCTCGACTTACGCCACGTGGTGGATTCGCCAGGCCATTACCCGCTCTATTGCTGACCAGGCCCGCACCATCCGTATTCCGGTTCACATGATCGAAACCATCAACAAGATGAACCGGATCAGCCGTCAGCATTTGCAGGAGTTTGGCTTTGAGCCCGACGCCAGCGTGCTCGCCGAGCGCATGGAAATCCCTGAAGACAAGATCCGCAAGATCATGAAGATCGCCAAAGAGCCCATCTCGATGGAAACCCCAATTGGTGACGATGACGATTCGCACCTCGGCGATTTCATTGAAGACAGCGCCAACACCGCCCCTATGGAAGCCGCCATGCAGGCCGGCTTGCGTGATGTGGTCAAGGACATTCTGGATAGCCTTACACCGCGTGAAGCCAAGGTATTGCGCATGCGCTTTGGTATCGAGATGACCAGTGACCACACATTGGAAGAAGTGGGTAAGCAGTTTGACGTGACGCGCGAGCGCATCCGCCAGATTGAAGCCAAGGCCCTGCGCAAACTCAAGCACCCTTCGCGCTCAGACAAGCTGCGCAGCTTCACGGATAACTTGTAGTCAACAGCAACCTAATACCATGTCCTTTTGGACATGGTATTAGGCTTGGCTTAAAGAGACTTACGCTGCAAATAAAAAAACCCCGCAACTCATGAATTGCGGGGTTTTTTCTATCATTGTGCTCAATGAGCACGCTGACGTTTTTGGCGGAAACGGAGAGATTCGAACTCTCGAGGAGGCTCTACACCCCCTACTCCCTTAGCAGGGGAGCACCTTCGGCCACTCGGTCACGTTTCCTTAATTCCGTAGGTTAGATTATGTCACGACTT
>JBIIVW010000389.1:0-2578 GCA_044339205.1 Rhodoferax sp.
GCCAATCGGCAAGACACGCCCAATTGCCTGATGCTGTTGGACCTGGCCCGCCTCAAAACCATCAACGAGACGCTGGGCTTCACTACCGGCGACACCCTCATCAAGGCCGTGGGGCAGCGCACCCGGGCGGTGCTCAACCAGGCCGTAGTCAGCGGACTGGTGGGCGGTGCACCCCCACCGGTGGTGGCGCATTTGTCAGGCGGACGGTTTGCGGTCTGGCTCAGCGCCCCCGATCGCTCGGTGGTGGAGGCGCTGCGCCTGCAGATCGAGGACGCGATGGCGCAGCCACTGGTGTGCAGTGGGCACAGCGTGGATTTGAGTCTGGCCTATGGCCTCGCGGATTCTCTGGCCGGTTCACCGTCAGACGTCAGCACCTTGCTGCGCAATGCCGAGGTCGCCTTGCATGCGGCCAAAAAAGCCGCGCTGGGTTTTGCCTGGTACAGCGAGGCGCAGGAGGCCGCGCGCCTGAGCCACCTGGGTTTGTTGTCTGACTTGAAGGCGGCGGTGGCCAGCTCGCAGTTGCAGATGTGGGTGCAACCCAAGTTTTCGTTGCGCACCGGGCGCGCGGTGGGCGCCGAGGCCCTGGTGCGCTGGCAGCACCCGCAGCGCGGCTTTGTCTCGCCAGCCGAATTTGTACCCTTTGCCGAGCAAACCGGCTACATCGGCCTAGTGACGCACTGGATGCTGAACCAGGCGCTGCGCCTGCTGGTGGCCTGGGCGCCAACCCACCCCGAACTCACGCTCAGTGTGAATGTCAGCACGCATGACCTGCAGGACCCCGACTTTTGCAGCCGCGTGCGGGCGCTGATCGAGCAACACGGCGTGCCTGCGCATCGGCTGCATCTGGAGCTGGTCGAAAGCGGCCTCATGCAAGACCCCCAAAGCAGCGTGGCCGCCCTGCATGCCTTGCGCGCGCTGGGCGTGCACTTGTCGATTGACGACTTTGGCACTGGCTACTCGTCCTTGGCTTATTTGCAGCAACTGCCTGTGAACGAGCTGAAGATCGACCGAAGTTTTGTAGACGGTGTGGATGGCCTGCCCGGCAGTCAGCGCCTGCTCAAGACCATGATTGAAATGGGGCATGGCATGGGCCTGAGCGTCACCGCCGAGGGCGTGGAGACCGAGGCTGAAAAAGCTGTCATCACCGAGTTGGGGTGTGATGTGATGCAGGGCTATCTCGGCAGCCGACCCTTGCACGGGGCCGCGCTGCAGGCCTGGTTTGACGCCCTGCCGCGAGTGCGGCCTGATAGCCTGCTGCTCACGCCCGGTGGGGCCTAACAACTAAAATTAGTGATGATATCGGGCTCTAGCCGGCGGATTTATTGCCTGAGTAGCTATGAATTATCAGTCAAGCAGCAGAAAGTGTGATCCTTGGCGGCGTCGGGGTCTACTTGCTTTAACCGGTGCTTGATACGGTATGTTCACCAGATGTACATATCCGGAAAACACGTTAAAAATAAACAAATAAATTAACACATGGAGCTGCTTTGCTTTGGGTTGCGCTTTTTTCGGCTATTGCGTCAGTAGCTTGAATAGTGCCGAATTGATGAAATAAACCTCGCGGCCTTTCTTTTGCGCAGTCAACACGCCCATCGTCTCAAGTTCACGCAGGTACTTGGAGCAAGTCTGGCGTGTGCCCATGCCTGCACGCTCCAAAAAAGCAATTTTGCAATACGGCTGCTTGAAAATCTGTTCGATCAAGTCCTTGCTGTAAATGGCCGGTGCCTCGCGCTGTACACGTTCACGCACAGACTCCATTAAAGCCAAAATGGCGTTGATTTGGCCATGGGTGCGAATCGCCGTTTGCTCTACTGCATCGAGCATGTAGAGCACCCAGTCATGCCATGCACCTTCTTCGGTGACGCGCCGCTGCCCCTCGTAATAAGCTGCCTTGTGGTCAATGATGTAGCGCGACAGGTACGGGGCCGGCGAAGCGTTCCGAAGCACTGGCCAGGCATTAGGCCAAGTGCCGTTAGAGGTTGGCGGCCACGGGGCTGAATACCTTGGAGACCTGGACACCAAAGGGGTTGGTATTCCGCCGGACTTCAACAGGGTGAGCGATGCGCCGGGTTTGCAGGTACGCCCTGCCCTGGACCTCTACCAGTGGTTGTTGGCGCACGGACGCACTCGCGAAAAGCCCGCGTGTCGACGAGCTGCCGCAGAGTCAGCGACAGCTTGGTTGGGACCGGGGCTGGGGGCAACGCTGACTGAACTTTGGGCTCAAGGGCTGTGGATTCCCCAAGAGGCGTTGGGTTTTGAACAACTCAAGGCTTGGAATTCGAGCGGATAACAAAATCATGCTGTGTCAAGCCCGGTACGTGCGTTTGACCCAGCATGGTGAGAATAGTCACCAATTGGCCTCACGATCCGGCGAGGCACTTATTTTGTGAATAGATAAATCAGCGCCGTCAAATTCTTCCTCCTGGCTCATGCGCAGCCCCAAGGTGACCTTGAGCAGGCCGTAGGTCAGCAGTCCCCCCACCAGCGCCCACGCCACGCCCATGGCGGTGCCGATGAGCTGCGCAGTCAAACTCACGCCGCCCAGCCCGCCCAAGGCCTGACTGCCAAAGATGCCGGC
>JBIIVW010000390.1:0-2561 GCA_044339205.1 Rhodoferax sp.
GGCAATGAGAAAGCCAATCCCGGCATCTACGTGTTGGAACCCTTTCCTGGCGCGCAGCCGGGCATGCGGGTGCGCTAGAGCGCCACCCGGCCATGATCCCCCAACTGCGCGACTGGACCTCGGTTCAACGAACGGAGGGCACCAACCTGCGTTTGGGGGTGACTTTGAGTTTTGTGGCGGGAGCCACCAACGCGGGGGGGTTTTTGGCCGTGGGGCAATACACCTCCCACATGACGGGCATTGTTTCGTCCATTGCCGACAACCTGGTGCTGGGCAATATCGCCATCGCCCTGGCTGGCCTGCTGGCGCTGTCTGCCTTTGTAGGCGGCGCCATGACGACGGCCTGGATGGTGAATTGGGCGCTGCGGCGCAAGCTCCAGAGCGCTTACGCCCGCCCGCTCTTGCTGGAGGCTTCGCTGCTGCTGGTATTTGGCCTGTTTGGCACCGGCATCAATTTCTTTGCGGGCCTGTTCGTGCCGCTCACGGTGCTGGTGCTGTGCTTCATCATGGGCCTCCAAAACGCCGTTATCACCAAAATATCGCACTCCGAGATCCGAACCACCCACGTGACCGGGTTGATCACAGACCTTGGCATTGAGCTGGGCAAGCTGCTGTACATCAACGGCTTGAACAAGGACACGCCGGTGATGGCAAATCGCAAAAAGCTGCGGCTGCACATCAAATTGATCACCAGTTTTTTCGTCGGCGGCCTGCTGGGCGCGGTGGGGTTCAAATCGGTGGGATTCGTCACCACCGTGCCCTTGTCCATTCTGTTGCTCATGCTGGTCTGGCGCCCCGTGATCAACGACGCCCGGGACTGGGTGGACCGCCTTCATTCCAAGCGGGATTGACCCCACGCAGCCACCCCGCCAGCAAGCCCAAACCCAGCCCGTAAAATACGTCAAAAGGCTAAGCACATGAATATTTTTTACCGCCCTAAATACCAATCCGAGGTGACCCAGTTCATCGACCAGCTCAAGGCCAAAGACCCCGCGCTGGAATCCAAGCAGCGCCAGGGCCGCGACCTGCTGTGGGACAAAGCAGTTGACCGCAGCGCGTGGAGCGAGTACCGGCAAGCCGAAGTGGAGCAAAAGCCCTACGTTTACCAAACCGATGCCAGTTAAGAGCCAAATAAGGCTCTAGCCGGCGTATTTGAATCCTGTAAAGCTATTTATTCAGTAGCAATCGAATGTCCGAGTCCGTCCCGGGAGAGGCCATGATTGGCGACAGCGCAGCAAATGCCAAGCTCATGCCCGAGGTGGTGGACAACGTGGCGGTGGCCCGGCTGTATGGTGAGCCGCTGTTCTCGATGCCCCGTGACTTGTACATTCCCCCAGACGCCCTGGAGGTTTTCCTGGAGGCCTTTGAAGGCCCGCTGGACTTGCTGCTCTACCTGATCCGCAAGCAAAACTTCAACATTCTTGACATTCCCATGGCGGCCATGACGCGCCAGTATTTGGTGTATGTCGAAGAAATCCGGGGCCGCAACCTGGAGTTGGCGGCTGAGTACCTGCTGATGGCCGCCATGCTGATCGAGATCAAGTCACGCATGCTGCTGCCGCCCAAAAACGTGGCCCAGGGCCAGGAGGCCGAAGACCCCCGGGCCGAACTGGTGCGCCGCCTGCTTGAATACGAGCGCATGAAACTGGCAGCGGCCAACCTCAACGCCGTGCCCCAGTTTGGCCGCGATTTTCTCAAGGCACAGGTCTATATCGAACAATCGCTGCAGCCGCGTTTCCCTGATGTGAACGTGGTCGACCTGCAGCAAGCCTGGCTGGACATCCTCAAGCGTGCAAAATTGGTTCAGCACCACAAAATCACCCGAGAAGAACTCTCCGTGCGCGAGCACATGAGCATGGTGCTCAAAAAATTACAAGGCCGCCGTTTTGTTGAGTTTGAAGCCTTGTTTGACGCAAGCCGAGGAACACCCGTTTTGGTGGTGACCTTCATTGCGCTGCTGGAGCTGGCCAAGGAAACGCTTGTCGAAATCACCCAGGCAGAAGTTTTTGCCCCGATCTACGTCCGGCTGGCGTACTCGCCCATTTGAGTTTTTTGCCCAGTGACAACCCCCGTGAACCCTGCGACCCGCCATTTTGATGTCCTGATTGTGGGCAGCGGCCTGGCCGGACTCACCGCCGCCCTGACCTTGGCTCCCACGCACCGCGTGGCCATTCTGACCAAACGTGCCCTGGTTGACGGCGCCAGCAGTTGGGCACAAGGCGGCATTGCCGCCGTGCTGGCAGAAGGCGACACGGTCGAGAAACACATCGAGGACACGCTCATCGCCGGGGCCGGACTGTGCGACCTGGCCGCGACCCGGCAGGTGGTGGAACAGGCGCCCCACGCCATTGCCTGGTTGCAGGAGATGGGGGTTCCCTTCTCGCAGGAAGACGGCCATCTGCACCTGACCCGCGAAGGCGGCCACAGCGAACGCCGCATCGTGCACGTGACCGATGCAACGGGCGCCGCCGTGCAAAAAACCTTGATTGAACACGTCAAGGACCACCCCAATATCACGGTGCTGGAACAGCACATGCTGGTGGACCTGATCACCGGCGCCA